>SLNX01000211.1 GCA_007132825.1 Bacteroidales bacterium
CCAACCGTTGCAACACCGTTATCAAAATCATTGGCACCCAATATGATTATGAAATGGATATGGTTTGGCATGATCACCCATTCATCCAATAATGCACGTTTATGGTATTGCGGTATTTTCAATATTTCGTTTTTTACAATTATTCCATATTTGGACAATTCCATTTTACGATTTACGACCTTACCCAGGAAACAATGCTTGCGGTTTGTGCAAATGGTAATGAAATATCTGCCCGGGGATGAATAATCCCAATATTTACATCTGTTTGGTTCTATCCTGTATTTATTTTTGAACTGTTTCATTATACATAGTATTATTTATTATGAAGAATAATATTAAATGTAAAGCTATAAATAATAACAATATGTTTGTAATATAAAGCGTTGTGTAAGTATGTAAAAAATGCGTATCTTGCAGGCATGACAAGAAAAGTTATCTTTTTATTTTTATTCCTCTCATTCTTTATAAATGAGGATTATACAGCATCTGCTAATGCAGGAAGAGATTCTGATGTTAATAATTCAAAACTTAACCGGGACTTGCTTCTCAAAGTGTTTAACGATTATCGAACGCATGGAACACGTTGTGGAAGAAAAATCCATACACCTGTAATCCCATTTGCCTGGAGCGATCAACTGACCGTTGTCGCTCAGCAATTTAGTGATGCACTGCATGCGAACAGAAGCAATCCGGCGTTTGTACAAAGGGGTGGATTTGATTTTCAGGATGCACTACGGAATGCAGAATATGATTATATGAGCTTTTTTCAAAGCCATGCAAGGCTTACGCCTGATTTCACGGAAAAGTCTTATGTAGAATGGCTGATGGATAACGAAGGGGCTTGCAATCAAATTATGGATGCCGGATTTACTGAAATCGGAGTTGCCAAAACCGAACTGTTCTGGGTACTGGTGCTGGCTGCCCCCAAAATCCCCCATTATTGGAATGTGGATTCCATCAACATTAACTTACTGGTTGAAGAAACAAACAGATACAGGGAAATGGGTGCCCGATGCGGAAACCAGTATTTTCCCCCGGTTGAACCTGTTGTATGGAATGAAAGGCTCGCGGAGGCTGCTCAGCTTCACAGCAACGACATGAAAGAGAATCAGTTCTTTGATCACACGGGAACGGGAGGTTCTACGCTTGTGAGTCGGGTTGAACAAACAGGCTATCGCTACAGAAACATTGGTGAGAACATAGCCATGGGGGAGACCCAAACGGAAGTTATTGTTGTTGAGGGCTGGATGAACAGCCCCGGTCACTGTCGAAACATTATGAACGGTTCATTTACTGAAATGGGTGTTGCCAGATCCGGTATTTACTGGACACAGGTGTTTGGCAGACCCTGGTCAGATTAGATTTTACTTGATCGTAACTCCAGAGATTTTATATGCTGTTGTGCTTCATTTAAGATGATTTGCCATAATAATCTTTTGGGTTGTCGCAGAGTTATTATTTGGAATAATCATTCTTGGCAAATCATTCAATGCTATCAAGCCAGTCTTTTTGTGCAAGCAGCTTCTGCACCTCTTCCTGAAGATCCCGCAATTGGATGGTTTTCTTTTTTAATGCAGCCTGCATGATTTGCAATTGATGCCTATTTTGTTCTTTATCTGCAGAACTTGCTAACGTGTCAAGAACCTGCAGATCTTCCAATTTGTCTTTCAGCAGATTGAGTTCAGCAATATCCTTATTGATATCAAGTTCCAGTTCCTCTACCTGGGTTTGCAAATCCGACAGTTTGCTGTCCACTTTGAATTCACGTATATCCTTTTTTGCTGCAATGTGTTCGTTAATCCGCCTGTTTAGTGTGTCAAAAGCGGACTGCAGTTTTGAAAAGAGGCTTTCTCTTTCTTCTTTTCGCATGCGGCGACCTTTAAATTCTCTTTGAACCCTTATGAGAAATCCTTTGGTTTTTTTGAACTCCCTTGAAGTTTTAGCCAATCTGGTGGCTTGCTCAACCAGAGGACGCAAGTGATTCAACGCTTCAGTGGCAGATCTTTCAAAGTCTTCCTGCTCTTGGCTACGCCGTGCTTTCAATGCTTCAAAAAGTATCTGCAGCTCGGTATATAGGTCTTCTCTAGTACTCTTATCTAAAGGCCGGTCCCGAAACTCCTGCTGAATGGTGAGCAGAAGTTGCCAATTTTGATGGAAATCAGAGTTGTTTTCGATTTGTTCAGCGGCGTTTTCCAATCTTTGCTCAATAAAACGTTTGTTTTCAGCTGATTTGGAAAGAATTTCATCATGGGCCGTTTTGCGCCGTTTTTTTACAATATCAAAAAGTTCCTGGAGGGCAGAATAAAGCGTTTCCCGCTCATCTGACCGCATCCTGCGTCCACGAAAATCATCCTGCAGATCAATCAGCTTTTGCCATGCGGCTTCGGTTTCATTCAGATTTTCCTCTATATATTCAATACAGGCATGGAGTCTGGCCTTGAGATGCAGATTGTTTTCATCTGCTTCCTTTTCAAAAGCTTCCTGATCTTTTTCCTGTAAGATTCTTATCTGATCAAAGATCTGTTGAATGAGCACTTTTATTTCAGTAAGCTCTGCCTGATCAAGGTCAGCATTGTGTAATTCGCGCTGCAGATCTATCAACTTGTGTCTGGTGTCTTTGAAATTATGAACCTGCAGCTGATATTGCAAAAACTCCAGCCTTTTTCTAAATCCAGCAAATGACATAATTCTTGTTTCTAATATGCAAGCAGAAACCCTTAATCCGCTACAATATTTTTGGTGATATCAAATGCCCCCTCAAACAGCAGTTCCTCCTGATAGCGCAGCTGATAACTAAATGTCGACAGGTCTTCCGACAAGAACACCCGCCAAACGGCATCACAAGATGTGGGAATCAGCTCGCAAGTGTAATCATCAGCCGGAAAGCTTTGCAAAAGGGACGTTCCCTGGCCATCTGCATAACCACCATACATCGTAATGTCCTCAGGTGTGCCATCTTCGTAACGGTGATCGTGCCGAAAACGCAGTCTGCCTTCCTCAACAAGAAACATCCAGGTGCGGGAGCGGTCGTCATCGAGGTGGAATGGCACGTAAACGCGATCATCTTCACAAACGGTTACGTGCATCACAAAGTTTTTATCTGCCCAGCTTTCGCGCCCTTCAGCAATGAAGGTTTCCTTCCCGGCAAATGTTTGTCCGCAAAGCTGTGCGATGTTGTTCAGGAATGCGCGCTCCTGGGTATTCACAAGTTCAGAACCTACAACGGGGATCCCGATCTCGCTGACCGGTTCAACCGTATGTCTGCTGCGCTGCAGAAATAAGATGCCTATGATCACGGCAGAAATCAGCAACAGCAACCAAATTTCAGCGTATTTTTTCATGGAGAATGTTTTTGGTTTGGTAACGATTCGTTTTTCTACTGTAAAACTACGAAATAAGATTGAGATTAAGAGGTTGAGAAGTTTAGACCTGTAACACAGGGCTTGACCTGTGTACCAAAATATTAAAACCTTTGATCAACCAATGAACCAAATCAACCAATCAACCAATGAGCCATAATGTTTATTTATTATTAGAATAAATTAAACAAAACTGGATAAACATGGTTATATGTATAGATTGATCAATATGATAATATCAAATAATTACAAACATATAAAAAATGAGAATTATGAAAAGAAAGATGATTATTTCAGCAATAGCAGTTACTTTAAGTGTCAGTGGATTAATGGCAAACCAATCGGAATCAGTCCTTACATTCTGGAATGTTGCGGGTGAGAAGCTCATCCAGCCCGTAATGGTGGAAGAGCAAGTTGAAGAGTTACCTCATGAAGTTCGCTGTGAGTTTGAGCGTCTTCGCAATAATGGCGCTCACCAAATATTTGACATCAGTGAACTGATGCGTCCGGAAGAGGAAGAAGAATTACCCTACTTTATCGAAAGCATGCTACAATCCTAAAGCTGTCATTAAAAATTATTAGAACAAAAATATTTCCCCTTTTAAAGCAAGGCCCGTGGTATAAACTGCGGGTCTTTTGTTTTTTGATGATCCATTCATAAAAACAATAAATACTCTTGAGTCTTCCGCACGCATTTGTCTATGTTTTATAACAAACTGTAAATTTGGTATTTATTTTTGGTTTTGGACAGCCCAAGTGCTGTGCTTACAGGTTTATTGGTGGTTAAACCTGCAGGCCGGCCAAGTCCGGCCTGCACCAAGACGCATGCCGCCTTTTTGCCTTAAAATGAATAAGTTAGCCCAAGGCAACATCCAGCGTCATCATAACGGCAAAGCCAAGGATCATTCCAATGGTAGCCAGATCGCCTTCGGCGCCAACCTGCGATTCGGGGATCAGTTCCCTGGCTACTACATAGACCATGGCTCCTGCAGCAAAAGCAAGTGCAAAGGGAAGGATGGGAGAGATGTAGATGACCAGAAGAGCACCGGCAACACCGGCAATAGGCTCAACAATTCCCGACAACTGTCCGTAATTAAATGCTTTTAAACGGGAATAACCTTCCCTTCGCAATGGAAGGGAAACAGCCGCACCCTCCGGGATATTCTGGATACCAATACCTATGGTTAATGCAATGGCACCTGCAAGCAGCGCCGGATCAGGGTTTGCTGACAAGGCACCAAAAGCAACGCCGATAGCAAGGCCTTCCGGAATGTTATGAAGGGTGATGGCAAAAATCAACATAAAACTCCTTTGCCACGATGATCGTGTTTGAGTGGCTTTATCGGTCATCATCCTTTTGTAAAATAAGGGAAGCGATTTTTCTATCAGCATCACAAACCCTGCACCAAGAATGAAACCCGAGACGGCTGGCATCCACTTGATCATTCCCCGGTCTTCAGCCATTGCAATGGCCGGGTCAAGCAGCGACCAGAAGCTGGCAGCCAGCATTACCCCGGCTGCAAAACCCAGCATCATGTTCAGGAGCTTTTTATTGTTCCTCTGGAAGAAAAATACCAAAAAAGCGCCTGCAGCGGTAGTAAGCCACGTAAAAATGGTCCCAAAGAGTGCCAGGTGAATGGGATTATATTCTATTAAATAGTCGAACATTAAGAAGATTAATAAAAAGTCTTATTCTTTTATACTTGTTAATATTTTTTTACAAATGTACATGAATTTACCCTTTCTTTATAATAAAAAAGCCACTCGCACTAAATTGGCAAGTGGCCTCTACTTCTAATAAAGAAAATTGCTTACTTCTCTACATACCCTTCTTCCAGGCTGCGGCTGCGTGCAACAACTGTCAGCAATACGCCGTAGATTACCTTGGATGATACGTCGGCAATGGTGTAGGTGATTTGACGGGCAACCACGCCGGCTTCATTAAATAATCCGCCTTCAGCGCCTATTCCCAGCAAGTGAGGCATCAGATATGCACCCGGATAGAGCATCCATGCAAAAAGAAACAATACCCAGATGGAACCAAGCGTCTTTTGTGCCTTGGCAGGAATTCCTTCCTTACCTTC
>SLNX01000203.1 GCA_007132825.1 Bacteroidales bacterium
GCAGGCCGGCCAAGTCCGGCCTGCAGGATTAACAACCAACAACCCTGTCAGGACAGCCCAAGTGCTGTCCTGATCAGGCATTCACAGCGCACCCGGGCATCGGTATACCTTGCAGCACCCAAAAATCAACATTAAAAATAATTATCGCCTAATAATTAAAGGTTTAAAAAATGCGCGTCGACGACGCGCACAAAACATGTGCTTTGCAGAACGCCTACATATCTATGATTCCTTCTTTAATAGAATATTTCAAAAGTGAAATGGCGGAATTTGTGTTCGTTTTAGCAAAAATATTCTTTCGGTGGGTTTCTACCGTTCTCTCACTGATAAAGAGTTTTTCAGCGATTTGCTTATTCGAATACTCTTTGATAATAAGCATCAATATTTCCAACTCCCTTTTGGTAAGAGAGCTTTTACGGATGTCTTCGGTTTCTTCTATGCGATGAATGGTACCAATTTTGTTAACTACTGTTTCCTGTATGCTTTCAGAAATGAATTTTTTGCCCCGGGCCACTGATCTAATCGCTTTTATTAGCTCTTTTATGTTGTCAGACTTCAGAGAGTACCCTAAGGCGCCACTTTTTATCATTTTTTCAATGTGACGGTAATCATTATACATGGTTAGAGCGAGAATTTTTGCCTCAGGTTTTTTATTAATGATCAACTTGGTTAGGGCAATTCCAGTCATTACAGGCATATTGATATCGACCAGGAAAACATCAGCGTCGATTTGGTTTAAATTATCCAGAAAGTTATTGGGATCCATTGAGTAGCCTGTGATTTCCAGGCAATCCTCATCAGAAAGCAAGGCATATAACCCTTCAATAAAAAGGTGGTGATCATCAATAATATAAATTTTAACAGGATCCATTGCGAATAACTTAATTGTTTGTAAGAGGCATAATCACAGTAATAAAAGTACCCTTGCCGGGCAAGCTGTCTATAAGGAATTCTCCATTTAAACTTTCAATCCTGGATGCCGAGTTTTTTAATCCCATTCCTTTATGATCCTCAATGGCTTTCATATCAAATCCCTCTCCGTCATCCTCAATCACGATGTTTATTTCTTCACGGGTGCGTATCACTTGTATGATAACCTCTTTGCAATTTGCGTGTTTTGCAATATTGTTGAGCGCCTCCTGGATCGTGCGATACATGGCATGTTCCAGGTAGGGTTGCAAAGGCCCGTTTAAACCTGTAATGCTCAGATTGACCCTGAATTGGGTTATTTTACCCACCAACTCCTTGATGGCCTCATTAAACCCTTTTTCTGACAGGGCAATTGGGATCATGTTGTTTGAAATGTTTTTTACCTCATTGATTACCTCATCCAGATTATTAATTGAATTTACAAGAAGTGTATTTCTTTTATTTGCAGGCAGTTCGTTCTTTTCCAGCACATTGGTCATGTTAAGTTTAGTAAGTGACAACAGGGTACCTATGCCATCGTGCAGATCTGAACCCAACCGTTTTCTTTCATTAATTTCTGCTTCCATAACTGCCCGGTTCTTTTCAAAAGAATGTCTGATCTTGTTTTGATGCAGTTTTTCTTTCTGTATTTGTTTAACCTTGTTTATGTAAAAGATATAGAGAAGTGATAAAATAATAAGGACTAACAAGGATGCCAGCAAAATCAAGTAATTAGTTGCTTTTCTTTTGCTGAGCAAGAGTTCCTTTCTCTCCATTTCCAGCTCCTTTAACTCAACTTGCCGCGTAAGCTGGTCAATCTCTACATTATATACTTGTGAAATTTCAGCCTGATCTGAAAAAACCGATTTGTTTTTTTGTGCATAACTAAGATACCTGAAGGCTTCATGTATGTTTCCTTTTTGTTCATAAATCCTCGAATATGTTTCATTAACGCGGTAAAACACTTTCTCATTCTGGAGCTTATCTGCAAATCCTGATGCGAGGTTTGCAAAATGCAAGGCTTCTTCAGTATTGCCTTGAGCCAGGTGTGTATTCGACAAGCCCAGCATGGCGTAACAGTTTTGAAGGGTAAAACCAAACCTTTGAGCCAGGGAGTCACTTTTTGAATAATTCAGAATCGCTGCCGAATAATTACCCATTTCAACAAAAAAGTTTCCTTTATCATAATATACAATGCTAAGCCCATAGTTGTTGTCAAATTCCTTAGCAACTTCAACAGCCTTGGCGAAATAAAAAAAGGCAGAGTCTGGTTCGTTCATTTTCAGGAAATATTTTGCCTTGTGATTCGCAACGGAAGAGACTCGTTCGTGATTCATTTCTTCAAAACCCCTGTATGCCTCCTGAAAATACATATTTGCCTTTTCCAAATCATCAATTTCAAGGTAAACAGCACCCAAATTGTTTTTGGCAGTAAGCAAACTCACCTTGTTGTTTGTTTGTTCATACAAATCAATGGCCATTAAAAAATAACCTACGGCATCACGGTATTTGTTGGTAAAGTAGCTGACAAGCCCTATGTTTTGATAAGCATGTGCCGTATAGATTAACTCCTTTTCCTCGTAAGAAAGCTCCAGTGCCCTGTGAAGGTGTTGTATTGCTAAATTGTATTGCGACTGATAAGTGTAAATGACCCCCAATAAGTTATGATAAGGAATCTTCTCATTTTTCATCTCAGATCCCTGAAGGATCCTGATTCTTTCTTTCGAGATCTCCTTCGCACTGTCCGGACTGGAATGGACCAGGCTAATGGCCTTTTCAAGGTATTGCCGGTTTTTCTGTGTCTTTTCCCCGACCTGCTCTGGAACAACAATTGTGTTAGGATCTTCCTGCATAATAAGATTTGTTATGGCAAAGTATATAAGCAGGCCAATAACAATCGCAAACGGAACAAACAACTTCTTGACGTGTTTTTGCCAATATCGTTTACCGGGCTTGAAGATGTTTTCTTTCATGGAGGTTAATTTTCTATAAATCTAATTAAATTCTTCCAAATATGATTTTACAAAAATCCTGAAAAAGAATAACATATAAAATACCACGAACACGGTATTGTTTAATAATTTGTTTACAGATACTTTTGTTGGGAGCCTATTAATGTTAACCTAAACCTCCATAATTATGAAAAAGTATACACTATTACTTGTTTTTATGTTTGTCATAACGGGACTTAATGCCCGGAGTCAGGATATAACCTTGCGTTTTTCGGCAAACCATACCTGTTCCTATGCTCAGCTCGACAGCATTTTAGTTGAAAACCTGAGTCAGGGTGGCTCAACAGTCTTGCATTATCCTGACACCATTCTATCGCTTATTACCACTGGCATTGATGCAATTAATGCAAACAAAAGCGGCTTTCACGTGTCACAGAACTACCCAAACCCTTTTTCCGGGAAAACCAATATTGACATCAGGGTGGCTGAACGGGATGTTTTCAACATCACCGTTTATGATATCAGGGGCCTTAAGTTGGTGTCCCGGGAAATTACACTTGACGAGGGGATGCACCACTTCACGTTCCATGCGTGCGACAAGCAAAGTTACATCCTTACTGTAAATGGGCAAAACCACAGCGAGCGGCAGATAATGATTCAAACAGTAAAATCAACAGGCGCCATCCCCGACCTCACATACCAGGGATCTTCTTTCGATAACCTCACAATGGATGGGTCTGTTGAAAAGGATTTTGACTTTGATATTGGCGACGAACTGCGTTTTACAGGATATGCCAAAGGAGATCACGACATCATCATTGATGCTCCGGATAGCGATCAGGATTACACCTTTGAAATAGCAGCAGAAGCCCCTGGCCAGCCTTCAGAAATCCTTGGAGAAACAACGGTAGCCCCAAATGAAACCGGTTTGGTCTACGAAGTAGAGGCAGATGACGCTCTCATTTATCACTGGACTGTGCCAACAGGTTGGGAAATAACCAATGGCGAAGGAACTCACGCCATTACGGTGAATGCAGGAACTGAATCGGGCGAAATATCTGTCGTGGCCGAAAATGATTGCGGCATTAGCCCTGCAAGCGTGCTATTGGTTACAGTTGAAGAACCACCTGTATTGTACAATCTTACACTAAGTGTAAATCCTGAAGAGGCCGGTTCCGTTGATGGTGCAGGTGAATATGCAGAGGGGGAGCAGGTTACCATTTTAGCAACAGCTTTTGAAGGATTCCTATTTGAAAACTGGACAGATGATAATGGCAATGAGATTGCTTCGAGCGAAACATATACTTTCAACATGCCGGCAATGGACCTTCATTATATTGCTAATTTTATTGTAAACCCTGATGGTCAGTTTGGAGATGGTGTAACTGACATTGATGGTAATGAATACCAGACTGTCTTTATTGGAGAATTGGAATGGATGGCTGAAAACCTCAGGGTTTCGCGGTATCGTGATGGAACGGATATCCCCTCAGGATTCTCCGAGACCGAATGGACCGACCTGAGTTCCGGTGCCAGTGCATTTTTCCCTCCCGACATGATACCAGGCCTTGATACAGATGAAGAGGTAAAGGAGGCCTATGGGAAATTATACAACTGGTGGGCAGTGGAGGATAGTCGCGGGCTTTGTCCGGCAGGATGGCGTGTACCGACACATCAGGAGTGGGATGATCTGAAGTGGCACCTTGTCAACAATTACGATGATATTATGTCGAGTAACGTTGGGAATGCACTGAAAGACTGCCGTCAGCTTGACTCCCCTATTGGTGGAGATTGTGATACAAACGAACACCCAAGATGGAATTTTCATCCCGGACATTTTGGAACGGATAAGTATAACTTCTCTGCGCTTCCAGGTGGGGGACGCAGCCATCTGACCGGAGCCTTTTCTTTTATTGGGACACACGCCCACTTCTGGACCTTAACAGAAGTAGGAGACAATGCCTACCTCCATCAGATCAACTACAATAGCGGAGCTATTTTCAACAATACCGTTGACAAACGGCTGGGTCTTTCAATGCGTTGTGTACGGGATACTTTGGAGATCTCCCATGACCTTACACTGATTGCAAACCCTGAAGAAGGTGGACAGGTAACGGGTGATGGCACCTATTTTTTTGGTGAGGAAGTTTCTGTTGTGGCCACGGCAAACGAAGATTATGAGTTTGAAAGCTGGTCCAACCAGGCAGACGAGGTGGTCAGCACCGATTCTGAATATACTTTTTATATGCCAAACAATGATTTGATACTGACCGCCAACTTTACATTTGTGGATTCGGATCCGGATGGTGTTACGGATATTGATGGTAATGAATATCCTGTAGTGGAAATTGATGGTCAATGGTGGATGGCTGCAAACCTGCGTACTACAAGGTACCAGGATGGCTCTGATATTATTACGGGTCTGTCAGACAGCGATTGGACTGACACAACAGATGGGGCTTATGCCCTATACCCGCACGATGGGCTGCCCGGCATTGGCTCAGATGAAGAGATGGCGGATGCTTATGGAAAGC
>SLNX01000046.1 GCA_007132825.1 Bacteroidales bacterium
ATTTTTGTATTATGCCGAAAAAAACCCCGTGCAAACGGGGGTTTTGATTTGTTTTCAAGGGGTCAGATTTTTTATGAACATCATTAGGATTCATCACGGATTATCAGAACGCAAAGGTATAAATTTTATTATTGTTCCAAAACCGTTTCCGTAACCAGCACTTCATCATAAAAATCGTTATAAGCGTCGATGTAGGACTCCCTGTCGTGGTACTCAAGAATGGGTTTTTCCAGTTCCCGTGCGTATTTTTCCAGTTCGGGATTAATTTTCTCCGATCCGATAATCACACCGTCTGCATAATCAATAGCTATTTTGCTGATCTTTAAATAATCTGGTTCCTCATATATCTCAAGCTTTGAAGAATCGAGTCCTTTGGTTTTCATTTTCTTTGGCATCCCCTTATCCAATGCTCCCGGGAAGCCGTCATCATAGATTGAATAAATCACCTTTGCATCTGAAAACATGGGATTGTCTTTGAGCACCTCCTTTAGATAGAAGGGCATCAGGCTGGTAAACCATCCGTTGCAGTGCACCAGGTCAGGAGCCCACCCCAGCTTTTTAACTGTTTCTACAACTCCCCGTTTAAAAAAGATGGCACGCTCATCGTTATCAGCAAAATACTGCCCGTTTTTATCGGTCAGCGTAAATTTTCGCTGAAAGAAATCTTCATTGTCAATAAAGTAGATCTGCATTCGGGCTGATTGAATCGACGCAACCTTTATAATCAGCGGATGGTCAGTGTTGTCAATCACCAGATTCATCCCCGACAAACGAATCACTTCGTGAAGCTGATTGCGCCTTTCGTTGATGCATCCGTAACGTGGCATGAATGTCCTGATCTCTTTCTTCTTTTCTTGTATCCCTTGTGGCAGGTAGCGGCCGATATGACCCATGTGGGATTCTTTCAGATAAGGGGTTATTTCCTGCTGAACGAACAGTACTTTGGGCTTTTCCATAAACTATTGAACTAATTAACTTTGACAGAAAAAATAATATGCAAAATTACACATTTTTTTCCTATTATTCAAATAATCGTTATAGCTTTGCGGATTTGTTTTTTCAAAAAATTGTCAAAGCCATCGTTTTTTCGACTAAAGACAAGAAACTGCAAGAAAAACCAGCGATGAGAACATTTCAGCACAAGGCGGAATTAACTGAATGGGTAATGCATCGGAAATCGTTGAATAAGACCATTGGTTTTGTTCCCACCATGGGTGCCTTGCACAATGGCCATATGTCTCTTATCCGTCAGGCTAAGCAGGAAAATGACCTTGTGGTATGCAGTATTTTTGTAAATCCGATCCAGTTTAACAAGCCGGAAGACCTTAAAAAGTACCCCCGCACATTGGAAACAGACCTTGAAGTGCTTGCTGAATTGGGATGTGATGCCGTTTTTAACCCGTCAGAGAGTGAGATGTATCCGGAACCGGAAAAAAAGGTATACGATTTTGGGATGCTTGACAAGGTGATGGAGGGACGCTATCGTCAGGGACACTTTAACGGGGTGGCGATCGTTGTAAAAAAACTCTTTGACATTGTGCAGCCAGATCGTGCATATTTTGGAGAAAAGGACTTCCAGCAACTGCAGATCATCAAAGCGATGGTTAATATGGAATCATTGGAAGTGACAATCGTCTCCTGCCCAACGGTCAGGGAACCGGACGGCCTTGCCATGAGCAGTCGCAATGTCAGGCTGAACGGGGAGCAGCGCCTCGATGCTTCATTGGTTTATGCTGCTTTAAAAATGGCAAAAGAGCTCTATCCTACACATGAAGTCCATCAGGTCAAACAACGTGTTACTGAAAAGATCAATGCTTCACCACATCTTGAGGTGGAGTATTTTGAAATTGTCTGGGCAGATACCCTCCTGCCGGTCATTGACAAAGAAGCAAGAAATGAGATGGTTGTAGGCTGTATTGCCGTTTATGCGGGGGAAATCCGCCTGATTGACAATATGGCATTTAATTTGTAATTTTGCATTGATAAAAAAGCACAAAATGCTAATTGAAATAGTAAAATCAAAAATTCACCGTGCAGTGGTTACCGCTGCAGAGTTGCATTATATCGGAAGCATCACTATTGATGAAGACTTGATGGATGCTTCGGGCATTATTGAAAACGAAAAAGTGCAGGTGGTCAACATAAACAATGGGGAGCGCCTCGAGACCTATGTAATAAAAGGGAAAAGAGGCAGCGGGGAAGTTTGTCTCAACGGCCCGGCTGCCAGAAAGGTGCAACCCGGAGACATCATCATTGTGATCGCTTATGCCCTCATGGATGCGGAAAAGGCCAAAACTTTCGTTCCTGCCATTATCTTCCCCAACGAAGAAAACAAATTATAAGGCATCATTTTGAGACCGGCAGTCAAAAGGTATTTCAGGATTTTGTTATTCCTTTCAGTGGGAGTGCTTTTACTTTATCTGATCACCCACGGACAGGATGTGGAACTAATCGTTCAGGAACTCAGGCAGGCAAACTATTTCTGGATTTTCCTGGCGATGATATGCGCCGTTATCAGCCATTTCCTGCGCGCCGTAAGATGGAACAGGCTGATTCGTACAATGGGCTACAAAACCAGCACCTTTCAGACATTTTACGCCGTAATGACAGGTTATCTCGCCAACCTGGCGGTGCCAAGGATGGGGGAAGTAACAAGGTGCCTTACTTTGAGTAAGGCTTCAAAAACACCATTTAACGCGCTCGCAGGAACAGTTGTTGCTGAACGGGTTTTTGACTTTTTTACCATCATGGCCATCGTTTTTTTTACGATTGTCTTTCAATTCAGCTTTTTACGAAGCTTCATCAGGCGAACGTTCTTAGATCCTGCCATCCAAAAAGGAACGGAAAACTGGATACCTCTGGTTATTGGTGTTGTAATTGCCATTTTATTGATTGCCGGGTTATTTATTTTCGTACGATACAGACAGAAAAATCCCGTTGCATCAGGATTTTTCTACAAGGTGCAAAGACACTTCAAAGGATTTATCAACGGGGTAAAAACAATAAAAAGGATGCGCGGCAAAGGCTGGTTTGTCCTTCATAGCATTCTTATTTGGGGTTTGTATTACCTGACTGTTTATTTGTGCTTTTTCGCCATTCCGGCAACCTCTCATCTTAGTCCTGTAGCAGGTTTTACACTTCTCGCCGTTGGCAGCCTCGGAATTCTTGCCCCCGTGCCCGGAGGCATTGGTACATATCACTTTCTAACCATCATTACGTTACGTGAATTGTATGAAATTGCTCCCGAACCCGCCACATCCTATGCATATATTGCACATGCCAACCAGGTGGCAGTAAACATCATTTTAGGTATTATTTCCTGGATCATCCTCTCTTTTCAGCAAAAGAAAAACAATATTTAAAATGGTCACATGTCAGGGGCAGAACTTTATGGCATCAGTTAAGCTTTTGATCAAAAGGCTTTTAAGAAAAAATAACTTTTGACAGGGTTATTTATCTGTAACTTCGCAAAAAGCTAAGTAATCAGCTGATAACCTGCATATACTTTTAACATGACTTCTAAACGGAATAAAAACCTTTCCCTGTTGTATCTGCCTGTTGTATTTGCATTTGTGCTTATTGCCGGATTTATTTTGGGATTAAACCTACGCACACCTGGTGGTTCGTCGCAGGAGGGGCGGTTTTTTTCAATCGGACTTGATCGTCACGACAAGATCAATGATGTCATCAATTATATTTATGATGCTTATGTCGACAGTGTCAGCCGGGAACAGCTCACAGAAGAAGCCATCCACAGCTTATTAAAAAACCTGGACCCCCATTCCTCCTACATCCCGGCGTCTCGCTTCAGGCGGCTTAATGATCCGTTAATGGGAAGCTTTGAGGGAATTGGCATTGAGTTTAATATGATCAAAGACACCGTTGTGGTAATCAATCCAATACCTGGAGGTCCCAGTGAGCGCGCCGGACTGATGCCCGGTGATCGCATTGTAATGGTTGAAGATACTTTGATCGCCGGCGCTAACAAATCTACCGAAGAAGTAATGGGCATGCTTCTCGGAGAGAAAGGGACAGAGGTAAATATCTCGGTTCGCAGGATGGGTGTGCCTGACATGATAGAGTTTTCACTGGTCAGGGATAAAATCCCATCATACAGCCTCGATATTGCTTATATGGTCGATGAGAATACGGGCTACCTAAGGTTCAATAAGTTTTCAGCAACCACCTATAATGAGTTCGCTGCCGCAGTTGAAGAACTGCTTGCAGAGGGAATGGTGCAAATGATGCTCGACCTGCGCGGAAACACCGGAGGGTTTCTGGATGCTGCCATCATGATGGCCGACGAACTTCTGGAAAGGGGTCAGCTGATCGTTTATACTGATGGCAGAAAGCGTGCGCAAACTTTTGCAAGGGCACGAAGAAACGGGATGTTTGAAACACAGCCCCTGGTTGTTTTGATAGACGAATGGTCTGCTTCCGCCAGTGAAATTATTGCCGGAGCTGTGCAGGACAATGACCGTGGATTGGTTGTCGGAAGAAGGTCTTTTGGAAAAGGTCTCGTACAGGAACAGGTGCAACTGGGCGACGGTTCTGCCCTTCGACTCACAGTTGCGCGTTATTATACCCCAACCGGAAGAAGCATTCAAAACCCATACGACGATGGCGACGAAGCTTACTTCAATGACTTTTTACAGCGCTATCAAAGTGGAGAAATGATGAGTCCTGATAGCATTCACTTTCATGACTCATTACGCTTTGAAACCCCTGCAGGTAGAATTGTTTATGGAGGAGGAGGCATTATGCCTGATATATTTGTACCACTTGCCGCCAACGAAGATTTCTCCTTTTTTAACAGGATCTCCAACAGGGGACACATATACATGTTTGCTTTCGACTTTGCAGACAGGAATAGAGCAAAAATCGAATCCTATGAAAATGCCAAAGGTTTTATTGACAGATTTGCTTTAACACCGGAAATTTATGAAGCTTTTTTACAATATGCTGAGAAACAAGGAACAAATGTTCCTGAGAAGCTAAGTAAAGGAAGCGAACAACTGATAAAAAACCACTTGAAGGCATATATCGGACGCAATATTTTCGGAGCAGAAGCCTTTTATCCTGTATTGCATCAAAAAGACCGGGTATTCATTAAAGCTTTTGAAGCCCTGCAGGATGAAAAAAAGATGGCTTTATTAAGACCGGAATAAAGTACTACATTCCAATGTCATCGGCGATCTCCTTCATGGCGTTTAGTGAGATTTCCACAAACTCCTGCAAGCTCAATCCAAGTTTCTCACACTCCATTATGGTTTCACGATTTACCGAAGCGGCAAAAGCTTTCTCTTTCATCCTTTTGGTTATTGATTTTGGTTTGACACTATTGACCTTTTTATCAGGATAAACCAAAGTTGTTGCAGTAATCAGACC
>SLNX01000240.1 GCA_007132825.1 Bacteroidales bacterium
AGCCCGGTAATGGCAGGTTTTGAGCGACTCCTTGCTGATTGGAATGAACTTACTTCTGTCGCCCGTTGTTCCCGATGATTTGGCAAACCAATTGATGACCGTCGGCCAAAGGATGTTTTGTTCACCTTTCAGCATCCGTTCAACAAATGGCCTGACATCCTCGTAGCTTTGCAAGGGAACCTTTCCCCGAAACGCTTCGTAAGATCGAATATCCTTATAACCGAACTTTTTGCCCCACTCGGTATTTTTTGCTTTATCCAGCAAGTCCTTCAGAAGCTGTTGCTGAATCTCCTGCGGATTGGTCCGGAATTGATTAATACGGGCTATTCTCCTCTTAAAATACCAGGTTATGAAGCTGTTTAATAGTGACATTAAAATAGTAATCTTGGTAACTGGTAGCTACTTGTTTGAATGATGCTTGCAAAAATAAGTATAATCAGGGGATGTTTGTGTATTTTTGTTTCAAAACTGTTTAAACACATTAATAACGGCAGACAGCATGGATGTGTTTTATTTTTAATATTTTTGATAATTCAAAAGCAAGTCAGATTGAGCCTTATAAAGAAAATAACCGGTTTCCAGATTTATTCCCGCAAACAGCAGTGGAAGCTTTACCTGTTGGGGTTTGCTGCATTTATTGTGCTCGCCTCACTTTATTATGCCGATATCATGGTGCGAAAGATTGCCCGTGACGAAAGACAGCGTGTTGAGCTGTGGGTTGACGCAATCCGTAAAAGGGAAAGCTTGCTTCGCGACAGTGAAAGGTTGTTTTCAGTGATACAAAACGAAGAAGCAGAAAGGGTTGAGCTCATAAAGCAGGTGTATGACCGTCTGAACAGGGATGACATTGACCAGAGCTCGCTAACCTTTTACACCAACATCCTTTACAGCAACACAACCATTCCTCTTGTGCTTACTGACGAAGAGGGGGAGGTGATTTCGACAAGCAATCTTGATGAACGGTTTTCCCATTACAGAAGGATGGAGGGTGCACTTGCCGATTACCTCTCAAAGTATCCCCCCCTGAGGTTTACAATCATTGGCGGACACAGGTATATCTATTACCAGGACTCCAAAGTGTTTACCGAACTGCGCGACATTATGAATGATCTGATTGATACATTTCTTTCCGATCTTGTTGTTAATTCCTCTGCCAATGTACCTGTGATCGTTGTGGATGCATTGCAGCATGAACTCATCGCTCACGGCAACATTCAGGGTGTTGATTTTGAAGATGAAACACAGGTTGAGGAACTGGTCTCCTCAATGAAAGGTAAAAACCGGTACCTGGAGGTACATCTGCCTACTTATGGCAAGTGCTATGTGTATTATACAAACTCTTTTTTGCTTACACAGCTGAGATATTATCCTATTTTGCAGCTTCTTGCTGTTAGTATATTGCTTTTTGTCGCCTATGTCCTTTTCAGCGTGGCACGCAATGCCGAGCAGAACCAGGTTTGGGTCGGTATGTCGAAGGAAACGGCACACCAGCTGGGCACACCTTTGTCGTCGCTTCTGGCTTGGGTTGAAATGTTGAAAATGAAAGGGGTGGACGATGAAACGATACAAGAGATATCAAAAGATGTACAACGCCTCGAGAACATTACCGAACGATTCTCAAAGATCGGATCACCGCCCAAACTGACCAATGCAAATGTGGTTCCTCCAATTGTTGAGGTGCTCGAATACATGAAGAAGCGGACATCCAGCAAGGTGTCATTCAGGCTGGCTACTCCCGATGAAGATGTGGTTGTGCCCCATAACGGCAACCTGCTTGGCTGGGTGGTGGAAAACATCATTAAAAATGCAATTGACGCCATGAAGGGAAAGGGACAGATATATCTTTCCATTCAGGATAACCCAGGCGAGGTTTTTATAGACATTTCCGATGATGGGAAAGGCATTCCTCAGTCACAACAAAAAGCGATTTTTAACCCTGGGTTTACCAGCAAAAAAACCGGCTGGGGGCTGGGATTATCCCTTAGCAAAAGGATTATCGAAAATTATCACGGAGGGAAGCTATTTGTAAAGCATTCATTGATAAACCATGGTACAACGTTCAGGATCATCCTGAAAAAACAAACGGATTAACGCTATGAAAAACAAGTTAGCCTACACTTTGGCAATACTGACAGTTTTGGTTATCAGTGGTTTTTCCATGTTCGGTGTCGATCGAATAATGCTGCGGATGGAAAGTCAGAGTTTGCAGGCCGGAAAGACCGCTGTTTTGCATGCCGATCTTTATTACCAGGCCCTGGACGGCAAACTGATTACGCGTATGGATGCCCCTATAAATAAGGTGATGATCACAAATCGTCAGGGAGAGCTTACTATTTATGACCCTGAAGATCAAACCGTGTACCGGACCCGGGAACTGGAATACAGCTCGGAAAACAACCTGATCTTCTTTTTTCTTACAGGAAAGACACAAGACCTTGGTTTGGGTGACATGGGATTCACTATCGACAGAACCGAATTTAAGGATGGTTTGCTGATCACCCAATGGATCCCACCTCGTGCACACAGTCACGTTTTTTCACATATTGAGCTTGTACACGAAGACCATCTGCCCATTTATGCAGCTTATTATGACGCCGCAGGGAAGATGATCAAAAGGGTGTTTTATTCTGATTTTGAGATATATTCTGATGTTATTCTGCCTCTGACTGTTACGGAGTTTAACTATCTGCCCGGTGGCGATTCTATCGTGAACCGGGTCAGGTTCTCTGATGTCAGGACAAACAGGCAGGCAGTGAGTTCATGGTTTGAATTTGAAATACCTGATGATGCGCGATATATTGATTAGTTTGGTTTTGTATCTCTGCTTTCTTACTTTTACAGGCATCAGTTCCCCGAAGCTTAATGCACAGGGGGGCTTTGCCTCTGACAATGACATTTTACTGCAGCGATTTACAGGCACATCGGAACCTGAAACAAAGGAGACAAACCTGCTTGTGCCACGCGGCAATCGTTTGGTGGTAAGATACAATCCTGTCACCCTCACTTTTTCAGGGATGATGCTTGTATATCAACGCTACTTGTCTCCACAACTCCCATCAGAGTGCCTTTATCATCCTTCATGCTCTTCATTCAGCAAATCCCTCATCAGTGAATATGGCATGATAAAGGGGATTGTGGCAACTGCTGACCGACTGATCCGGTGCAACAGGGTTGCGGCCATCGACATTCATCCCATTCTGTTCGATGAACAAAGGGGCAAAGTCGGAGAGCAGATCGATATTTACAGAAGGGAAGAAAAATGAGGTATCTGATAATGAAACTTTCCTTTGCTGTTGTTTTGATTGTAATGACAGGGTTTGCACAAGCCCGGGAAGCTGATGAAAACTATACACTTCGCAAGGAAATTGATTTTATCCTGCACTTGATCGCACGTGAGGACTTCGATGCCGGATTGCACTTGCTTGACCGGCTTGATAAAGTGGATGGCGCTTTAAAAGACTCGGTGAACTATTTGAGTGGTTGGGTGATGTATCGTCAGAAAAACCTTGAAATGTCGGCGCTAAAGCTTTTAAAAGTGAGGGAGGAAAGCCCGGTTTTTTATAAATCCCGGTTCTTTGGGGCGTACAACCTCGCACATGTCGGCCGGCATCAGCATGCGCAAAACACATTGACGCAAATCCCCGTGACACCGGATAGCATGCACGAGGCAATGCAGCGCTTTCAGCTAAGTGGAGTTGCTTTGCTGCAAAACGATTTCGATACATTTCATAAACATGCCAGCCTGTTCGATGGCCGTTTCCATGTGATGGCACAACAGGAGCATAATATGTTAATGCACCGGCAACGTTTTGAAGCAACAAGGACACCATCACCATTTCTGGCGGGAATGCTCTCAGCGGCAGTTCCGGGCCTGGGAAGGGTGTATGCCGGTAAAAGCTCGGAAGGGATCATCAGTTTTCTATATTTGGCAGCCATGGGTCTGACCACTTATGATTTTTACAGGGGCGGAGGAGCAGGAAGCCCCATCTTTATTATTTCTGCCAGCGTAACAGGGATCTTTTATGCAGGCAATATTTATGGCAGTGCGGTGGCCGCACGAAGGGTAAACCAGGAGTTTCGACATGAAATGGAACAACGTATTTTGTTTGATATGCATATTCCTTTGCGCAACGCCTTTAATTAACAGGACGTTTGCTGATGAGAAGGTGTTTGAAAAGGCAGACGCTTTGTTTGCTTCGGGCAACTATTTCGAAGCCTCCATAGAATATGAACGCGTATTGTTTTTATCAGAAAGTTCTAAAATACGTACCATTGCGAATCTCCAAAAGGTTCAGGCCTTAAAGCAATTGGGTGAGTTTGGGAAAGCACGAAATGACCTTCAACGGTCTTTTCACTTCAGGGGTGATGACAGTTTGCGCTTTGAGGTTCTTTATCAGTATGCCTTTTGTTTATATATGGATAACAGATCTGATGAAGCCTATGCAACACTTTTGCAACTGAAACATGCTTTTGGTCATTTGCCCTTACAACGTTATTTCCTGCTGCGGGCGATGGTTCTTGCCGATCTGCAGCAATGGGAAGATTTGCGCACACATCTTGAATCATGGATTACAATGTATCTGGATGATGATGCCTTTCTGCAGAGTACGTTTGAAAGATATGATAACATTCTTTCAGACTTTGAGAAGGTTCTCAGCATTGACAAGCAGCGCGCGCGATTGCGCTCAACTTTTGTTCCTGGTTTGGGACAAATATATGCCGGAGAAGTTGGATGGGGCTTATTGAACGGCTTTTCGCAACTGGCATCGTTGGCAGCTTTTGGGGTTATGGCATACAATGGTTACTATATAGCATCATTTTTTGCCGGTCTCGGACCCTGGCAGTCATTTTATTTTGGAGGAATCAATCATGCCGGAGAACTGGCAGCCATAAACAAGAATAGCCGTCTGGATGAACTCCAGACGGCAATGTCAGTTTTTCTTCTTGCGGTAGATGCGTATCTTGCTGATAGCTAAATCACCACATGAAGAAACTCGGATTGTCCACGTATTTACTGATGTCGTTGTTGATCATACCGATCAATAGCACCACCCAGTCGACAAATGCGACAATACCGCATCCCCCAAGAGTTAGGATGTACCCAATGATTGTACCGGTAGAGGTGCCAAGATAAGCACGGTGAATTCCAAGAGGGCCAATAAACCAGGCCAGAATGAATGCAATCACCGGATCCTTTTCCTGTGCAACAAATGTGGTAGTGGTAGCCATGGGTGCCATACTGTTCATGGCCAGCATGTCAACCTGCTCAGCTTGTGCGAACATCTGGTCTACTGCTTCATGGTCAATGTGGTAGATGCTTGCTTC
>SLNX01000143.1 GCA_007132825.1 Bacteroidales bacterium
TGTTTGTTGTTTGTTGTTTTTTAAAAAAAGAAAAGGCTATCTTTGGCCTTTAAAATCAAACAATCGGATGCATTCAGATGATATATATATGCAAAGGTGCATAGATCTGGCATTAACCGGTATGGGCCGCGTTGCACCCAACCCTTTAGTGGGTGCTGTTGTTGTTTGGGAGGATCAAATCATTGGGGAGGGATACCACAGACTTTTTGGCGGACCTCATGCCGAAGTGGAAGCAATACAATCGGTAAAAGATAAATCATTGCTGAAAAAGTCCGCTTTGTATGTTAATCTGGAGCCTTGTTGTCATCACGGTAAGACTCCGCCATGCACCGACCTTATCCGGCAAAGCGGTATTCCGCGTGTTGTAGTAGGTACTGTTGACCCGTTTGGTGCCGTTGCAGGAAAAGGGGTTGCACGTTTACGCAGCAATAACATTGAAGTTCGTGTGGGGGTAATGAAAGAAGCATGCCGCGAACTAAATAAGCGCTTTTTTACTTTTCACGAAAAGAAAAGACCCTATGTGATATTGAAATGGGCACAGACTGCTGATGGCTTTATTGACATCCACCGTAAACCTAAAGCAGCGAAACGTCCCACCTGGATTACCAGTGAACACCTGCGCATGCTTGTGCATAAATGGCGGACAGAGGAGGCTGCCATCATGGTGGGAACAGAAACAGCATTAAAAGACAATCCAAGGTTGAATGTGCGTGATTGGCACGGTTCAAGTCCAGCCCGCATCGTAATTGATCGCAATCTGAGCCTGGATCTGGATTACAACCTACTGGATAACAAACAGCCTACGTATGTTTTTAACAACTTGCAAAGCAAAACCTCAGGTCAGACCCAATTCATTCAAATCCCTTTTGACCGTGATATTCTGCCTGAAATCTTAAATGTGCTTTACAAGGACCAGCTGCAGTCATTAATCGTTGAGGGGGGTAGAAAACTTCTGCAATCATTCATTGACAGCAACCTTTGGGATGAAGCTCGCGTTTTTACGGGGAATCAGTTTTTCTGCGACGGGATCAAAGCACCAAATTTCTTATCAATAAAAAATAAAGAACATATTATTATTGGACATGAAGGTTTCTTCAGAATAAAAAATGCCTGATCCTGAATTATCATGGATACTTACCAAACCATCAGCAATATTTCAAAGGGTTTATACAAAGACAAAGGGAGCAAATTTATTTCCATTGCCCATCCTGTTACTACCGAGGAGGAGGCTTCAGTAATCCTGGGCGAGGTAAAACAGCAATACCATGATGCCAGACATCATTGCTATGCATGGGTAATTGGAAATCAGCAGGAGAAACACAAGTTCAATGACGACGGTGAACCATCGGGAACGGCCGGAAGACCCATTTACGGTCAAATCCTTTCGGCAGGACTTACAAACATCCTCATTATAGTGGTCCGTTACTTTGGAGGAACAAAACTTGGAGTAAGGGGCCTTATTAATGCTTACAAAGGGGCTGCAAATGAAGCCATTCAAAACAATAAAATCATTACCAAGACCGTAAGGGATCATTTTCGCATTCACTTCGACTATTTATCCATGAACGATGTAATGCAAATTTTAAAAGAATTTGACCTGCCACAAAGTGCACATAATTTTGAAATGCGTTGCAGCCTTGACTTCTCAGTAAGAAAATTAATTTCCAAAGAGGTATTAGGTAAACTTGAGAAGATCAGCGAGATAGAAATTCAATACTTATTTACCGAATAATTTAATAAAAATTCTTTTGAAAATTATTGTTCAGAAGGTTGTTTATTATGCGAAATAACCTTAATATTGTGTTGCGTTTTTCCAAAACCAAATTCAAAATCAGATCATGTCTATCAACCGAAACACCAGGATCGGTGAGGTACTTTTTGTACTCTTAATTCTTCTAATCTCTTGTGGTCCAGCCCGGGATCCGGTTTATGTTGAAGGAAGGTTATATACTGTAGACTCTTTGCATATTCCTGAAAAAGACACTGAGATCGATTCCGTAATTGCAATTTACCGTTATGATCTTGAAAAGGAGATGTCGCAGGTACTGGCCTATTCTGATCAAACAATGACCAGGGGAACTCCTGAAGGTTTACTGAACAACTTTGTTGCCGACCTGGTGTTTGAAACCGGCCTGAATATTTATGATGGTGATCAGCCAATCGATTTTTGTCTTTTGAATTATGGTGGACTTCGGGCACCCATTCCCCAAGGTCCGGTAACCATGTCTCATGTTTTTGAGCTGATGCCATTTGAGAACGAAATGGTGGTGGTTACGATAAGTCCGGAAAAAACGCTTGAACTGTTTGATTACCTGGCAACCGCAAGAGTGGGAATGCCGGTATCAGGGATCAGGCTAAAGCTTGATGATGGCAAAGTGAAGGAGGTTACGATTGATGGTCAGCCATTTAACCCTGAGAGGAATTACCGTGTGCTAACCTCCGATTACCTGGCAGGGGGTGGCGACAACATGACTTTTTTTCTGAAACCCATACAATATGAGTACCTTGGATTAAGGATTAGGGATGCCATTATTAAGCATTTACAAGAAAAGCAACAAAAAGGTTTATCTATTAAAAGCCGCCTTGACGGACGAATCAGCGATTGATTATGCAGCAACCTGACAGAAGAAAATTTCTTAAAACCATTGGCGTTGCAAGTGCAGCAGCGCTAACCGGACTTCCTGCCCTGGCTTTGCGCAATTCCGGAACGGAACATCTTACCATCCTACACACCAACGATACCCACAGCCGCATCGACCCTTTTCCAGACAATGATCCCAACTTTCCGGGACAGGGCGGTTACGCAAGGCGCTCGCATCTCATTAAAATGATCAGACAGGAGAACCCTAACCTTTTGCTGCTTGATGCCGGGGATGTTTTCCAGGGTACACCCTACTTTAATATCTACGGCGGAAAAGTGGAGCTCAAGCTGATGAGCAAAATGGGATATGATGCCGCCGCATTCGGAAATCACGAGTTTGACAATGGCATGGATGGCTTTCTGGATGTCCTCCCCCATGCAGATTTTCCCTTTCTGGCTGCAAATTACGATTTCAGCAAAACCATCCTGAAAAATAAAGTCAAAGACTACATCATTAAAGAAAAAAAGGGAGCGAAGATTGGCATTTATGGATTGGGTATTCAGTTTAAAGGACTGGTAAGCAGTGCTATGTATGGTGATACCATTTTCATTGATCCAATTGAAAAGGCAAGGGAGATTGAGGATATTTTATGGAAGAAACACCGTTGCGAACTGATCATTTGCCTTTCCCATCTTGGTTTTGATTATGATGATGACAGGATCAGTGATACCATGGTGGCCGCAAACACCAAACATACCGATATTGTCATTGGAGGACACACCCACAGCTTGCTGGATCCACCCGTTCAGGTTCAGAATCAGTTAAACAAAAGCGTTACTATTGCCCAGGCTGGCTATGGAGGTGCCTACCTTGGCCGCTTGGATGTTTTCTTTAACAAAAGGGATCATCAAAAATTCGTCGAATCGTATACAACAAAAATTTAAACTATGCAATAGCTTAAGAATTTTTTTATTCACTTTTTTTGGCTAATATTTGTTGAAAACTATTTTCAGAAAAGGCCAAAAACGCAACTATTGGTAATCAGATCAAAAGCACTTTTTTTCAATAATACTTTTTAACAGAGCAACACGAATGGAGAAAGGATACGAAAAGGTATGGTCGGGATGTTTGGCAGTGATCAAGGACAATATCAGTCCGAACAGCTATAATACCTGGTTTGCCCCCATCAGGCCTGTTCGTCTCAGGGAGAATGTGCTGACCCTTCAGGTCCCCAGCCAGTTCTTCTATGAGTGGCTGGAGGAACATTATATTGATCTGTTGAAAAAAACGATCAAAAAAGAGCTTGGTCAGAACGGAAGACTGGAATACAGCATCATCATGGACAGTTCTCACGGTGGTTCAACGACCAAGCCCTACACGGTACATGCACCCACGCTAAACAAAAAAGCGCTTAAAAATCCACCAATCAGCGTACCAATAGACATCAATCAAGGGGGAAGTACAGGAAGAACATTGCCCAATCCTTTTATTATTCCCGGATTAAAAAAAATCAACATCCATCCACAGCTCATTGAATCATACAATTTTGACAACTTTGTGCAGGGCGATTGCAATCGTTTGGCGCGGAGCGCGGGTCTTGCTGTAGGACAAAATCCGGGAAAAACCTCTTTCAACCCGCTGCTCATATACAGTACGAACGGACTTGGAAAAACACACCTGGTGCATGCCATTGGTATAGAGGTAAAAAACCTGTATCCCGAGAAAACCGTTTTGTATGTCACTGCCGAGCAGTTTACCAATCAATTCATCGACTCGATTCGCAACGGGAATCAAAACGATTTTGTACATTTTTACCAGATGATTGACCTGCTGATCATGGACGACATCCATTGCCTCGCAGGTAAGCCAAAGACCCAGGATGTCTTTTTCCATCTTTTCAACCATCTGCATCAAAATGGCAAACAGATCATCATCACCAGCGATACCCCTCCTGTGGAAATGAGCGGCATTGAACCCCGGCTGCTATCACGATTTAAGTGGGGGCTGTCGGCAGACTTGCAGGTGCCCGATTTCGAAACCCGGATAGCCATTTTGCAAAAAAAGATCCACAACGATGGTGTTGAAATGCCCGGGGAGGTGCTTGAGCTTATCAGTGCCAAAATGAATACCAGCATACGCGAAATGGAAGGTGCATTGATATCTATTCTGGCACAGTCTTCCATGAACAAGAAAGAGATTACACTGGATCTGGCAGCCAGGGTAATTGACAAATTTGTAAAAAACACACCCAAAGAAATTTCTATAGAGTATATCCAAAAAACTGTTTCTCAATATTTTGAGATTCCCCTGGAGAAACTGAAGTCAAAAAGCCGGAAGCGGGAGACTGTCCAGGCACGCCAACTGGCAATGTATTTCTCAAAAATGCACACCAAAGCATCCCTTGCCGTAATAGGCAACAAATGTGGCAATAAAGACCATGCAACCGTATTGCATGCCTGTAAAACCATCAAAAACCTGATGGATACAGATAAACGCTTTAAGAAATATGTAGAAGACATCGACAGCATCATAAAAATAAAATAACAGTCAACCGGAAAACAAAATTTTTGCCCGGGAGCCATGGCTTACCGGGTTTTTCTATCATTAATAATATGGATATCCCTAAAGACATTAAACAATTAAACATTGTTACAGATGAAACGCCAATGACAGGATTATTTGACACACAGGAGGATGATCAAAACTCTAACATCTAACATCAATTCCTGATCTTTGGTAA
>SLNX01000185.1 GCA_007132825.1 Bacteroidales bacterium
CGGCAAATGGCATAACCTCACAGACTCACAGAAGTTATCTCTGCACAATTTCCATCGGAAAAAGTTTCTCATGATAAGCAAAAAGTGTATTTTTACACCTTGTATCCGAATTATCCATATTTAATTTTTACCTAAGTATCACCATTGGCACCTATAACTATAAAATTAACAGCAATTACACACAAAGTCTTAAAAAGATGATCCTTACACTACCAAAAAAAATGCGTTTAACAGCACAGCTTATCATTATTCTGCTTCTTGGATTTTCCTATCAGTCTTTTGCACAAATCTCTTTCAGTGGCAAACCTCTGGCACACAAGACAGTGTTCTCGCAGGCACATATTGAACAGATGCAGAAGGATGTACACTTATCGGAAACAGAGAAAGATTTGCGATATGACTTATTAACCAGGGAAACACCACCCGGACAAGCTCTGCAAGCGGGGTTCAGCATCCCTGTAAATTTCACCCCCGGCACTGACGGTGACTGGGTTTTACTAGGTGACTCCTTGTGGGTTTGGCGCATGCAGATCAATGTAAGTCGGGCTCATGGCATCGGTATGGTTCTTGATAATTTCGAATTAGCAGATCATTCTGAGCTGTTTGTTTACGATAAGAATGCTGATTTTTACCTCGGTTCTTTTACAAGCAGGAACAACAACCCGCAGCAATTGCTGTCCGTCCAGGCTGTTCCCGGTGAAAGCCTTATTCTGGAATACAGGGAAAGCATTTTGCCTGGCAACAATGAACGTTTTGCCGGATCCAGTTTCGAAATCAGTGAAATAATTTACCTGGTAAACGGACTTATCGACACAGCAGATGAAAGAAACCTGGGCAGTTCTGATTGGTGCATGCTCAGCGTGAATTGTTCAGAAGGAGACGACTGGCAAATACAAAAGCGGGGTGTTGCCCGTTTGCTGATGCGTCAGGGTAACAGTTGGTTCTGGTGCTCCGGTTCGCTGATCAACAACACGGCACACGACGGAACACCCTTTCTGTTAACTGCTGATCACTGTGCTTCTGAAGCCAGTCAGGCCGATCTGGATGTTTGGCAGTTCTATTTTAATTTTGAAAGACCCGGATGCGAAGAGATTGGCAGTCCTCCGAATAACGTTTTATATGGCGCATCAAAGATTGCCAGCGGCCCACTGGATGGGGGCTCCGACTTTAAGCTTTTGTTACTGCACCACGCACCGCCAATCTCGTGGCGTCCCTATTACAACGGTTGGGACAGGATGGACAATGCTGCTGCGTCGGGCGTCGGGATACATCATCCGGCCGGGGATGCCAAAATGATCTCAACCTTTGAGGGCAGTGTTATTTCAGGTGGAGGAAGTTTTAATACCGGTGAGGTGATGGCAGATAATTCTGCCTGGCGTTTCCCTTTTGTGGCAACAGAAAACGGTCACAGTGTCACACAGGGAGGGTCTTCGGGAAGCCCGATGTTTAACCAGAATGGGTTGATTGTGGGAACTCTCTCGGGAGGATCTTCTTCCTGCAGCAACCAAAGTGCAATCAACGTTTATGGAAAGATGAGCTTTCACTGGCAAAGCAACCTCGAGCACCCGATGCACCAGCTGGCACCCCATCTGGACCCGATCAACTCGAACAGGTTCTTCATTAACGGCTATGATCCATACATCGAAAACCACCCGGCACCCGGTTTTGTAACGGCTCGGGCCACAAGCAATTTTACGGAATCGGAAGTTAAATGGTTTAAGCCCGGCCATGCACCCAACCACCCCGGTTGGTTCAGCCATACAAGTGAATTTGTAAATCACATCAATCACGGTCCTGAAAGAGTCACTGTTTTTGACGCTGCTGCCCTGGGGTTCTCCTACCCCATCACCATCTCAAAAGTTTCCCATGTTTTCAGGGAAACCACCAGTGATGCATGGGAAAGTGACCAGTTTTCCTTCCGGATCTACGATGAAAGCGGATATAATTTGATTTATTCCTCCACCTCACTCACCGCTGAAAGCCTGGTTGAAGTGGTTTATGAGCTGGACTCGGCACTGACTTTCGAAGACAAGTTTTTTGTTTCGGTAAGACCGAACCACCAAAGTGGTCATCCCTCATCTGTTTATGGCCTCACCAACTACGGAAACTCCTTTTCCTACTATGGATTTGCACAGGAGTGGGAGCCCGCAGGGAATAACACACATCAATTTGTTTATCTCACCAGCATTTATGCAGAAGATTCCTATGATAACAGGGATATTCCTGAGAGCAGATTGTCAAATGAGGGGTTTGCATCGCGCTGGAGTGACCTTCCTGTCAAATACAATATATATAGGAATGACGAAAAAATATTTGAGCACGACCCATCTGAACATGAAAATTTTGTTTTTACTGACGCAATAGCGGGCACCGATGAGGCTTTCCTGAAATACCAGGTAACCGCTGTATACCCCCCAAACCTGGAGTCCGAACGTTCGACGCCGGCCTATCTTTTCTTCGAAGAGATTTGTGAAGAGGCCATTTCTGAATATCCCTTTTTCGAAAATTTCGACAACACTGACCTGCCTGCTTGCTGGTTCAGGCAAGGCGTATCGGAAAACAGCTGGGAACTTGAGGATAATTACATTATTGAAGATCAAACGATTGTGCCGGTCGATGGTGCACATTTCATGATCGTTCATCCACATTCGGAAGAGGACCAGGATGAATGGCTGCTGACACCGGAGTTCAACATCAGCGAGCTGGAAGTACCTGCTCTGAGGTTTTATTTTACGGGGAGTTACCGTCATGCGATTACCGAGGAAGATGCACAACTAAACGTATTTATCAGAGCCGGCGACAATGCATTCACAAAAATATGGGACACCTCTGAAAACCCTTTGTTCAGAAATTCTACAAGCTACACCTGGCTGCAAACTGTATTGGATCTTTCGGATTTTTCATCCGGTCAGAACATTCAAATCGGGTTTCAATACGCCGGTAAGGAGGGAGCAATCTTTGCCATTGATCACGTGGAAATAATTGAAGCAACAGAGTTGGTGTTTAATCTTACAATGGGAATGTTACCGCTTAACGCCGGAGAGTTGTATGGGAAAGGTGCATACATTTCTGGCCAGAAGGTAAGGGTAAAAGCTTATCCCAACACACCTTATTTTTTCCACTTCTGGGCTGAGGGCTCCAACCAACTCACATATCGCCCCGAGTACAAGTTCATTATGCCTGAAAACAACTATCACATTAACGCGAATTTTACGGAGGATAACGTTACAGGCATTGATCCGCTTGACTTTGGCACATCTGGCATGAAGGTATACCCAAATCCTACCAAAGGAATCCTGACCATTGAATTTGCAGATAATCATAATAAGCTTGACATTCGCATCATTAGCAGCCACGGTCAGGAGGTTTACCATGCAAGGCACGCGAAAATACCTGGTAATAGTGTCATTAATGCGGACATATCGGGTTATCCGGGTGGCGTTTATCTTTTGATGATTAAAACTGACGAAGGTCAGATGACAGAAAGAATTCACCTGATCAAATGAGCACTTAAATAAATTGCACTGCGGCAAGTAAATCTACGATGCTGATTTGTAAGAAAGTATGCAAAAATGGCATCGTTGAATTTGCTTTAATTCAATATTTATTGCTTTAAATACAAATAGTTTTCGATTTTTTTCTTTACTTTGAAGATTCCTTTCGCCGCGAAAACCCGTATTTTCCGGCGGATTTGCCTGCTTTACGCATTGTTTTTCAGGCCTTTATTAACATAAACCTAAAAAAATTATGTCTATCAAGCAAAAGACGCTGGATTTAAAGAAGAGGATGCAGAATGCCCTTCAGGGTGGCGGTCAAAAAGCCATTGAGAAACAAATGGCCATGGGTAAAATGACAGCCAGGGAACGTATCATTTACCTGCTTGACCCAAACTCCTTTCACGAATACGATCTTTTCGTGGAACACGCCGCAAAGGATTTTGACATGGACAAAAAGCACCTTCCCGGAGATGGTGTGATCACAGGAACTGGCACCATCAGCGGCCACCCTGTGTGCATCTATGCACAGGACTTTACGGTGGCGGGTGGTTCGCTCGGTCTGATGCACGCGCGCAAGATCGGAAAGATCATGGACCACGCGATGAGCCTGAAAATTCCGATCATCGGCATCAACGATTCGGGCGGTGCACGCATCCAGGAGGGGGTAAATTCCCTGGCAGGTTATGGTGAAATATTTTACCGAAATACCCAGGCCTCCGGTGTTATTCCACAGATTTCTGTAATTCTCGGTCCTTGCGCCGGTGGAGCAGTCTACTCTCCCGCCCTCACCGATTTTGTTTTTGTGGTGGATAAGATATCGAAGATGTTTATCACCGGTCCGGAGGTGATCCGCTCCGTATTGGGTGAAGAGATCAGCATGGAGGCCCTGGGTGGCGCGAAAGTGCATAGCGAAATAACAGGAAATGCACACTTCTTCTCCGAAAGTGAATCGGAATGCTTTGAAAAGATCAAAAAACTGTTTTCTTACATTCCATGGAGCAACCAGCGAAAAGCAGCTCCATTCCCCAAAAAGGCACCCAAAAGGAAACAGTTTAAAATTGACAATATCATCCCAACCGATCCACGCGAACCTTATGATGTAAGGGATGTCATCAAAGCGATCTCTGACGACAGCGACTTTTTTGAAGTACAGGAACTGTTTGCTGCCAATATGGTGGTGGGCTTCGGAAGGATGAACGGTCAAACCGTAGGCTTTGTTGCCAACCAGCCCCTGGTGCTTGCCGGCGTACTCGATGTAGACTCCTCCGACAAAGCCGCGCGTTTCATCCGGTATTGCGATGCCTTCAATATTCCATTGGTAACGTTGGTTGACCTTCCCGGATATTTGCCGGGTATTGATCAGGAGCACGCCGGTGTGATCCGGCACGGGGCGAAAATCCTTTATTCATACAGTGAAGCTACCGTGCCAAAAGTAACCGTCATTCTCAGAAAAGCATATGGTGGCGGCTATATTGCCATGTGTTCGCGGCATCTTAAAGCCGATTTCGTATTTGCCTGGCCAACTGCCGAAATTGCCGTAATGGGCCCAGAGGGTGCTGCAAACATTATTTTCCGCCACGAAATCATGAACTCTTCTAACCCTGAAGAAACCAGACAAAAAAAGGTGGAAGAATACAAAAAGAAATTTGCCAACCCATATGTAGCTGCAGCACATGGTTATATTGATGCTGTAATAGAACCGGGCGAAACCAGACGCTTCGTATTGCACGCGCTTGATATTTCGACAGAGAAAAACGTTGAGATCCCATGGAAAAAGCATGGCATTCCACCGTTTTAA
>SLNX01000002.1 GCA_007132825.1 Bacteroidales bacterium
AAGCCGATCTTGTCGATGGCATTTTGGATGACCTGATGCAGATCCAGGCCGCTAATGCTGAGCCTGATCTTTGCTTTTTCAATGAGCGCAGTTTGCAGAACCCTTTCCGTGAGCAGACCCAGTCGTTCATTCTCTTCATTGATCACATTAATGTAGCTTTTGTAAAGCGGCTCCGATTTTTTAACATCCTGATCACTCAAGGCCTGGCAAGCAAGTGAGATTGTTGAGATGGGTGTTTTGAGCTCATGGGTCATGTTGTTGATAAAATCATTCTTCATCACCGAAAGCTTTTTTTGCCTGATGATGGTGAATATGGTGAAAGCAAAGGAAGAGATGAGGATCAGCAAAAGCACGAAGGATGTTCCGAGCATGGCATTCATCTGCGACAGGATATATCTTTCCTGCTGTGGAAAGAATAGGAGCAGGTACTCGGGGTTGATAAACAGGTCATTGGGGAACAGGTGAAATTGATAAGGACTGGTAAGCAGCTCATTTGAATGTCTGCCGGTTTTTTCAGTTACCAGCACGTGCCGGTGTGGATTGTAAACACCAAACTCATAAGGTGTCTTGATACCCTGTATGTCCAGCTCATAGCCCAATAACGAATCAAGCGATTGAATGCTTGCTTCATTTGTTATCTGAAAAGAATACCTGTTGTAAAATAGCTCATCAAACAGATCGTTAATCATTCTGCTTCTTTCAAAAAAGGCGCTAAAGGGATCTGGTCCGAAAGGGTCTCTTGCGTCGGGCAGGTATCCGGAACGTGGGAATTGTTGGAACCCAAAATTTTGCCAGAACATATCCGGGTCTTCTTCTGAGGGTCGGTGCTGATCTGAATGTTGAGACAAAATTTCGTTGTAGTGGATGCGGTTGAGTGAGTCAAGGATGCTGCTAAGCTGTCCGAGATACCGGTTGCGCTCATGCTGCGAAGTAACCTTTTTTGCAAGTTCCTGTTTGTTAAAACGGTAAATGGCACGCGAAACGGCTTCACTTACCCCACGGTCGAAATTTACCTCTTTGATGGCTACGGCGTTGCGAATCCAGTACAACTGAATGCCCAGCAGCCCGAGCAGTGAAATGCTGATTGCAGCAATAACAAGTATGATAAACCTCTTTTTCATCAATAACGCAACAAAAAACAAGATGAAATGGTTTTCAGGCTTTGGGTGAAATGTTTCACAACCATTTAGTCTGAATGCCTTCATACAAAAGTAAAAGACAAAAAGGCTCTCCGGCGTTGCTTAACACTATTTAACACGCCTTTAACATTTTTTAAACCACTGAAAAAGAGATATGTGCTCTTTAGTGAAAGCGATTGGAAACAACATCCCAGTCAACCAGCTTCCAGAAAGCGGCTATGTACTCGGGTCTGCGGTTCTGATAATCCAGGTAATAGGCATGCTCCCATACATCACAGGTTAACAGGGGCTTGTCACCTGTGCGCATCGGGTTTTCAGCATTGGAAGTTTGAATAATATCCAGTTTTCCATCTGCTTTCTTTACAAGCCAGGCCCATCCGGAGCCAAACAAAGTTGCCGCCTTCTGAGAAAACACCTCTTTGAACTTGTCAAATGACCCGAAGTGTTTGTTTATGGCTTCAAGCAATGACCCTTCCGGTGCATTTCTTCCGTTGGCGGAAAAACCTTCCCAGTAAAATGTGTGATTCCAGACCTGGGCGGCATTGTTAAAAATCCCACCATCTGCCTTCAGGATAATTTCTTCCAGGTTCATTTCCTCAAAAGATGTTCCTTGAATGAGGTCATTTAACTTCTGGACATAAGTCATGTGATGCTTCCCATAATGGTATTCTATGGTCTTTTTGGAGATGTGAGGCTCCAGCGCTTCTGGCGAATAGGGTAACTTGGGCAATACATGTTTCATAACGTGATGGTTTTGTGTAAGGTTTATTCAGCGAATATAACCAATAAAAAGATCAGCTCCAAATGCTGAAAGATGTGACTTGGGTGTTCACGACCGGACAACGGTGTGCGTTTTTGTTCAATTTTGCAATTACTTTTAGAAGCGGAGGTGGTGTAAGGATATGAATGTCAGTTTTTAATCATGTTTAGTATGTTATTTGATACAATAGATATTAGCAGAAAAGTTATTAGGACAGTTTTTTGACATAAATGAGAAAATTATTTAATCCAATAAGAGAACTTAACCGGATAAATACTTGACTCACATACGCTCATAAAAAATACCATCAACAATGATTAAAAATTACTTGCTTTTGGCTTGGCGGAATTTCCGGAAAAATATGCTGTATTCTGTCATAAATGTTTTGGGTCTTTCAATTGGACTTGCCTCTGCAATAATCATTATGCTTTTCGTGCAACACGAATTGGCAGCTGATCGACACCATGAAAATCAAGACATGATCTACCGCGTGGGTATTGAAATCGGAATTGGTGGCCCACCCCTGAAAGCAGGAATCAGTTCCTATCCGGCAGGACCTGATCTAAGGGACAACTTTCCGGAAATTGATGACTTTGTTCGAATGTTCTCAATGGACCTTGTATCATCGGAGATTTTAGTTCAATACAACGAAAACAGTCTTTACGAAAGAGGAGTCTTGCTGGTCGATTCCAATTTTTTTGACCTTTTCACCCATCCTGCTGTTTACGGGGACCCGGTGGCATCGCTGCGGCATAACAACCTTGCTGTATTGACCAAAAGCACTGCGGAAAGAATATTTGGCCCAGTAGATCCTGTTGGTAAGTATTTCGTATATGACAAGGAACATAACGTGGAAGTTGGAGCGGTGATTGAAGATATCCCGGACAATAGCCATTTTAAGTTCCGAATGCTGATGAATTGGCGTTCCCTGGATGGATTGATAAGTGATGGAATGATGGCGGACTCCTATTTTACAAACAATTTCTTCACCTATTTGCTCGCAAACCAGAACCTGAACACACCTGAGTTTGATGCCAAACTGGAAAACTTTGTTCACGATCATATATTGTCTGAGTTTTCTGAGCATGGAGTGGATGGCACCTTCAGGATGCATCTGCGGCCAATGAAAGACCTGTATTTTCTCAAAGATGAGGTTTATGAACCGTTCAACCCCGAGGAGATTCCTGCAAAAGGGGACAGGGTTTTTGTTTACATCTTCATAACCATAGCCATTTTTTTGCTTTCAATTGCAGCGGTCAATTATATGAACATGGCCATTGCACGTTCCTCAAAGCGGTCAAAAGAGGTGGGTGTACGCAAGGTGCTTGGTGCAGACAAAACAAGTCTTATCAGGCAATTTCTTTCTGAATCGCTTCTTGTCAGCTTTGTTGCTTTTCTGCTTGCACTTCTTTGGGTTGAACTGTTTCTGCCGGTTTTTAACCAACTCATGATCAAGAACCTATCATTTGATATTTTACTTGACCTGCGCTTTTCTGCCATCGTTTTGTTACTGGTTATATTTACAGGTTTATTGTCGGGGAGCTATCCGGCACTCTACTTGTCAGGATTTAAACCCGTGGAGGTTTTGAAGCAGCAAATAAGTTTGTCTGATAAAAACCTCCTGGTCAGAAAGCTTTTGGTTGGATTTCAGTTTACCATTTCCGTATTTATGATCACAGCCACACTGGTGGTCTTGCAACAGTTGTTTTTTATGCGCAATAAGGATCTGGGGTATGAAACGGACAGGATTGTGATACTGAACTTACATGACCTGGAAGCCCAACAAAGAGAGCATTTGAAAAACGACCTTAAGCAATTGGCCGCCGTGCAGCAGGTTAGCCTGTCGTCAAACATTCCGGGACCGGGAATTAGTTTGCAACAGTGGGGTTTTCAGATTGAAATGGAAGACGGTTTTGCAGAACGGATGACGGGCGTGTATCACACAGACCCATCATTTGCTGAGGTATATGGTTTGGAGGTTGTTGATGGAAGGTTTTTTGATCCTGACTTGTCAACAGATTTATCAGAATCATTTGTAATAAACGAAACCGCTGTACGTATGTTTGGTTGGGATGATCCGATCGGAAAACAAATACGCCATTTTGGTGATCAAAATGATGCAGCCCGCCGGGTAATTGGAGTTGTTAAAGACTTTCATGTTGCCCCCTTCGAACAAACCATAACTCCGCTGATCATCATGCCTGTAAGTCAGGGCCCCCAATTGAGCGTTAAGTTGGCACCGGATGCCGGACCGGGCATTCTGCAGGTAATAGAAAGGACCTGGCGGGATTTTGCTGGGGTTTTACCAATGCGCCATCAATTTATGGCAGAGAGACACTATTTGTCCGTTCAAAGCCATGATAACCTTGGGCGCTTGTTTGCCACTTTTGCTGCATTATGTGTTTTCCTTTCGTTGATGGGGCTGTTTGGACTGGCTGGCTTCTCTGCCGAGCAGAAAACCAAGGAAATTGGTATCCGGGTGGTGCATGGCGCCTCCACTTTAAATATCCTGCATCTGCTTTACAAGGAATACCTCTGGCTGATGCTTGTTGCCATTGCCATCGCATCAGCATTGGCATTTTATTTTGTTGACTCCTGGTTGGCAAACTTTGCCTACCGGATTGGTTTAAGTCCCATACCGTTTCTCCTCTCCGGAGTGATCGCGGTGGTGGTTTCGTTGATCACGGTGAGCTATCATGCAGTTCGTTCTTCAGGGATCAACCCTGTCAGAGCATTAAAGTATGAATGATTCCTGAAATCCTTTTTGCCGTCATTGTTTTTCATTCCTCCAAAATGTTTGTAAGGAGAAATATGCAATAGGTTTACAAAGGTTGAAAATCAAAAACACCATCTGTTTTCCAAAGATTGTTTATCTTTGAAAACAATCATTTGATTTTCTACAACCACAATTGCAATGAAATTTTTTTTCACGTTTAGTTTACTCTTTTGCCTTTTAAACGCAAGCGCTAATCAGGAAGCAATCAATCTTTTTGAGAAACACCTTTCTAAAAGACAGCAAATGCAAGAAGCGCTTTACTTTTACAGCAACAAACAGGCCGTTAATCGGTACCAGGAGGTGCAGATTAACAATAAGTTCAGGGAAAAGAACGCCATCCGTTCCGGGGATGTAATAAACATCCGCCTTTTTGACGACATGTTTTTTTTAGCAACCGTACAACGGGTTAATGAAAACATAAACGGTACCATCTCGATGACTGCGCTTCTTAATGATGATGATGCTTACTTTGTTCTGGCGACAACTGATGACAGGACTCTCGCGACCATTTATTTCCCTGAGGGCAATATGTTCTATAAAATCATCAGTGACGCAGAAACCAAGCGCCACTTTCTGATTGAAATGGATGCCCGTGACCG
>SLNX01000168.1 GCA_007132825.1 Bacteroidales bacterium
TCAGGTGAATTGGTTCAACTTAGCATGCAGGCGGAGATGGTAGAGGTTTTCGACATTTCCGGAAAACTGATGCAATCATTTTTCAACATATCATCGGTTCCAACTGACAGGTTAAACCGTGGGGTCTATTTGATGAGAATACAATCTGAAAATGGACATGTTCGAATTAGTAGACTTGTAGTCAAATAAATTTGATGATTATCTCAGCGAAAGCCGCCAGATTATTGGCGGCTTTCTACACTTTTTGTATTGCATTTTTCATTGTTTTCATTATATTTATCAAAAAACCAAAAAGATGTCTTCAGAAATCATCATTATCATCATTGGTGCTGTACTTATTCTTATTGCAATTCTTGACAGCATTAGAATAAAAGGCACCTCCCTGGATTTAATGGATATGAAATTAAAAATCCCGTTGGCGTTATTGGGGATTTTGTTAATCTTTTATGGCGCATACGCCTATGGCGTTGCAAACTATCCGGGGCAGATTGAAAGACCGGTAATGGGAAGCAAAAAGCAAATTGAATATCCGGTAAAAAGCGTTCAGATTGTTTCGCCGGTTGAAAATGACTCTGTAAAATGCAGGATTTTATCTTTCGGCGTTTATCCTGAATCGCACGTAAAAGATATTTGGGTGCTGTTAAAACCCACAGATAACCTATATTATCCTCAATCTGACCATACCAATACTTCGCATAAAAGAAACGGTGAGTGGCAGGTTATCACACGTTTCGGAGGTGATAAAGGAGAAAAATATGATATTATTGTCTATGAAGCTGATTCGGAGGCCTCTCAGTTTTTCAGTGCAACCATTCAAAAATGGAATGAAATGCGATTATTTCCGGGTTTGGAATTGAATGAAATTCCTGAAGGAGCAAAGGAAGTCGACAGAATAAGCGTTTATTTACAAGAGAATTGCAGGGGAGTATATTAATTAACCTGCAAAATCATTACCCAAAAAAGCACAAAAGAATGTGAGGAACTTTGAACACACCTAATAATCTGACGTTTTTTTATTACATTGCAAGGTATTTATTTTCTCACGTCAAGTCATTTAGTTGAAGAAGATCGCATCATATCTGTTCATTTTTTTTCTCGGATTAATTCCGTCGTACACTCAAATTCTCCCGGAAAAAGGTGTACCTCCACTAGAAAACTTTTCGCCTGTAGATTATCATAATACAGGAAAAATCTGGAACATTCACTCAGCACCGAACGGAATTTTATACATGACAGCAGACAGGGGTTTGCTGGAGTATGACGGAAACAGCTGGAACCATTTCATTGGAAGCAATGGTTTTACCCGTTCTGTGCTGGTTGTTAATGACTCTTTGATCTATACCGGTTCAGATCTGGATTTTGGTGTTTGGAAAAGAAACAAGTTCAGAGATTTTAACTATACGTCACTCTATCCATTTCAGGAAGACCTCCAGGATATAAATGAAGAATTCTGGCAAATTCATCCTTTTCAGGATGATATTCTCTTTGTTTCCTCACAAAGCATTTACATTTACAGAAACCGGCAACTTGTAAAAATAGCCGCACCGACCTCCTTTACCGGCAGTTTTTGGGTAAATGAAAGATTGTATTTTGCTGACAGGGGAAATGGATTGTTCACTTTTGACGGGTTTTCTCTCAGAAAAGTGCTGGATTTGCCTGATGTTGAAAATCCAGATATTATAGGGGTTTACCAAATAAAAGATGACCTGGTGATCGTAACCCGCGATGAAGGGCTCTTTATTTATACCAATGGTAATATTTTACCATTCAACAGCTATTTATCAGAAGAGCTCAGGAAAGCCAAAGTATTTAGTTTTGAAAAGGTAGGCGACCATCATATTGCTATCGGTACAGTATTAAAGGGACTTTTTATTATAGATCTGAATGGCAGGATCATACATCACATCAACCGTCAAAAGGGGCTGCCCAGCAACACAATACTGTCTTTGCATTATAGTTGGTCTGGGAAACTGTGGTTGGGAATGGATTATGGGGTTTCTTCATTGGATCTGACAAGCAATGTAACAACATTTTATGACTACAGGGGGGATTTTGGCACAGGGTACACAGCTAAACTAATGGAGGATATCTTTTACCTCGGAACCAATCAAGGCCTTTACAGCTCAGAATGGGAGAAATTGAATAACAATCTTGAGTTTTTCCAGTTTGAACTCATTCCAAAAACAGAAGGACAAGTGTGGACTCTGGAAATCATTAATCAGAAGTTACTGATGGGGCACGATAAAGGTTTGTTTGAAATCTATGGCAATAATGCGGAACAAATAAGTGACCAGGAGGGTGTTTGGACAATCATACCCTATCATGATTTTCTCCTGACCGGTAATTACAATGGGATTTCCATTTTTCGAAATGTTGCAAATCGTTGGGTCTTTGACAAAAAGATGGAATTAATTTTTGGATCCTGCAATCAACTCATCCATGAAAAAGACAATATCCTATGGATCAATATTCCAAATTTTGGAATCATACGAGCTGTTCTCGACAGTCAGCTGAAACCTGCTGAGAGACTTATATTCCCTCTGGATTTATTTAAAGGGCAAGATGTTTTTATTTTGCATCATGAGAATGACATTCATATTCTCTCAGAGCAGTATCAATACACTTTTGATGCAAGTAAAATGGACTTTGTCAAAAAACCCGAACACATAGTATTCCCAACTATTCAGGATCAATTGGCAGGAGTATTTAAGCCGGTTGATTTACATCCCGAATATGATTTTTTACCCATTTACAATGGTTTCGCTCTGATTTACAAAAATCAGAAAGAGGCAACCAGGCCAAACCATCAACTGGTATTGCGACAGATGACGGCATTCAATAATCATGAACAAATAATGCTGCATCCTGGTGCAAGAATACCATATCAACTTAACAATCTTAACCTGAAAATCATTGTTCCCAACAGAGAGGATGTTTTATATCAATACAAATTCAAAGATTCAGACAAATGGAGTGAATGGCAGGCTCATAACATTATTGAGTTTTTAGGCTTAAGAAATGGCCATTATAAAATTACAATCAGAGCTTTGGTTAATGGTCAGTATACTGAAGAAAAGGTAATCTTTTTCAGGATCTCTGCACCATTGTATTTTAAGTGGTATGCTTTTGTATTTTATTTCCTTTTGCTGGCCCTGATTATTTATTTCATTCTAACCTGGCAGAAAGTATCACTTAAGAAACAGAAAAAAAAGATGCTGCTCAAGGAGCAGAGCTCGTTGCGGCAACAAACGGAAAAACACAAACAGCAACTCATGTTGGTTGAGCAGAAACGTTTGCAGGCCGAATATGATCAGGTCAAACAACAATTGAAAAGCAAAACCATTGAGCTGGCAAATAAAGCAAAGGATAATGAAGAAAAAAACCGCTTACTCCTTAACCTGAAGGAAAAATGTGAGAAAGCACAGCAAAATCCGGCTTTGTTTGAAATGAAATGGCGAGAGATGCAAAGAATTTTGGATTCCTATTTAACAATCCAGGATAATACATTTGAAATTCAGATGGATGAGCTGCACCAGGAGTTTTTCAAGAAATTGAAAGAAAAGTTTCCGGACTTATCAAATAACGATCTAAGACTTTGTGCCTACTTGAAAATCGGCTTAAACTCTAAGGAAATTGCAGAGCTTTTAAACATTCAACCCTCAAGCTTTTACATCAGTCGTTCGCGCCTCAGAAAAAAGCTTAACCTCAAACCCGAAGAAGACCTTTACACTTTTTTGAATCAAGTTTAATTCCTCAGTTCCCAGTTCCCAGTTCTTAACTCACTCTGCCCTTCGGCGGTAATACCTGGCCCGCTCCTCATCCTGGAAACGCTCGTAGATATTGGCAAGGAAGCCAGCATACTCCGGCCTGGGGTCTTGCTCATAAAGACGCATAAAGTAATTTAGTGCAATACGTAGATCTGTATTGATCACCTCCAGGGCTTCCAGCAGTTGGGCATATTGTCGATGCGTACGATTTGCCTCATAAGCTTGCATCTCCCTGTTGTAACGGTTTACCGCCTCATGAAAATGCCGACGTCCCAATAAATCAAGGGCAATTTTATTGTAGATGTTCAAATCAAGCACTTTTTCTGCCATTTCAGCGGCTTTGTCTTCTTTATCAAGGGCTTGGTTAACCTTCACGTAAGATGCAAGTAAATCTTCATCCTGATAAGGATTGCCGGCAAGAAGTGGCCAAAGGTCGTAAGCCTGTTGCCAGTTCAAGCTTTCCACCAAGGTTTGAAAAAGCCTTCTCTGCATATCATCAAATGCTTCACCATCTGGAAACATCTCCACATAACGTTCCAGGTTGGTAATCTCGCGGGAAAGGTTATCGATCTCCCTGTATGATTTTGCCAGTATTGAAAAAGTGTTTGCGTCTGCAGCATCCGTGTGCCGGGCATACTCCATGTATTCAATGGCCCTGTCCGTATTGCCTGTCTCATAAGCCGCAATGCCAGCCCGCTGATAAAATATTCCTTCAACCGAACGATCCTGACTCCTCTCCGCATCAATCAACTCCTGATAAACAGTCAGTGCCCGTTCATAATCACCTGCCTTAAATGCTTGATCTGCCTCTTCCGACAACTTTGCCATGTGCCCAATTGAAGCACAACCATTTACAATGATGATTGTCGTCACTAATATTATGAAATGATAAGTTCTTTTCATTTATTTGTAAAGGTTTAGTTGTTTAGTCGTTTAGTTTTTGTCATTCTGAGTTCCCAGCCCCCCGCGAAAAAGCGGTTGCCACAATGCGATGATGACATAAGTGTTCTTTGTTTTTTGTTCGTTGTTTATTGTTGTTTGTTTGGTCTTTTTCTTTGCGCTTTTGCGTGTTTTTTCTTTGCGCTTTTTGCGTGGAACAAATAAATCCACGCAAAGGCCGCAAAATAATTTCACGCAGAGCACTCAAAGATGTCATTAGTAACGTCAGCGAAGAATCTGTTGGGCTGCTAACAGATCCCTCACTTCGTTAAGGATCACAAGGAATACACTTCCAACTTAATCTCAATCTTAACCTTAACCTTAAGTAGGCAAAATTAAAACAATTTGGGGTGCAGATTACAAAAGATTCAATGCAGCTAAAGATCTCTGAAGGAATAACCGAGTCGGAGCAGGTTTTCAGGTTTCATCACTTCGGTGACCTTAGCTTGAGGTAAAGCACTGACTCTCAAATTGGCTTCAAAAATATCACAACCGTGTTCTTTCATGTAAGCGGCAACCTCTGCAGCCTTTTCGTATCCGA
>SLNX01000196.1 GCA_007132825.1 Bacteroidales bacterium
ATCCGGGGTGGCGACAAACAGCACGTCGCTGCCTTCAACCACCATGTCGCCGCTGGCAATGGCCATGCCATCAACCTCAGCGGAAAGGTTGCCGCCAGTGCCTGCCACAAAGAAGTTCACCGGGTAGAGCGTGGGTGGGATCTCCTCAAATTCGACCGTTACGGTGATCTCCTGATCCAGGTCAGTGTAAGTATAGTTTTCAGCGGTGTGGGCTGAAACAACAGCTCCATTTACGGTCCATTCTTTAACCATGTAGCCAGCATCAGGGGTGGCGACAAACAACACATCGCTGCCCTCAACCACCATGTCGCCGCTGGCAATGGCAGTTCCATCTACGGAAGCGGTGATTGAGCCTTCGCCGATCGCGCTGAATGACACCTGAAAGGTAACGTCAGCGACACTCAGGTGTCCGGACACATTATTTGTGCCATCCCAAAAGCCTCCTCCTGTTTCCGAATATCCGCCATAAATGTAGTCTCCTCCTTCAAACTGAAAGCGACTTACATAAAAATAATCACCTCCTGAGCTTATTGTGGATCCAATATCAGTAGAATACTGGCTGTTATTTCCAAACCATTCCTCGTAAGAGTCCAGGGATGCTTCAATCCATATCCAACCCTCGTCAAAATCGGACTCATCTGATGCATCGGTTGTGCTGTATCCAATCCAGGCATTCAGGTCTTGCAGATCGCTCTCGGTCACACCTTCACCTGTAAGTCCATCAATCCAAACCTGGGCAAAGGCCTTAAACTCTTGTTCCGGATCAATTTCCCCATCTGGGGGCCATTGAAGGTTCACCCAGATCGTTTCAACATCGTCGAAGTGGACGCTGGAGTATAGCCGGTATTCCCCTGGCTGGAGGTGAATGGATTGATTGACATTTGTGACCTCAAGTGTTTCTCCGGTAAAGAACTCATACCAGGTACCCGTTTCCTGGAAATGCGGATTGATATTTCCTGCTACTACTCCAAAATTACCGAGAATGGTCACATTGTTTGTAAAGTGGTTCAGGTGAATGCGTTTCATGGCGCCTCCCAGGCTATGAGAATAGTTGTTTGTGCGAAAAACAGCATGTTCTCGCTTCAGATGAGCCAAGGCAGAATATACGTCATAAAGGGCTTTTCTATCGGGCTGGTCATAATAGTCCCACCTGATGGGTTTGGGATCGGTACGGCAGCCCGGGTCGATCGTACCATCCTGACAATGATTAATGGAGTAGTCGTATCCCAACTCTCCGAACTGCCAGATCATTCTGGGGCCTGGCAGGGGGATGTTGAAGGTGGCGACCAGTGCAGCCCTTTTCAGGGCAGTGGATAATTCCTGAATGTTGTAACCGCCAGACGAGTTTCCATACTGCAGGTTCTTAAACATGATCCTCTCCTCATCATGGCTTTCCATATAACCGATAAGATGGGGGTCATTCCAGCCTCGCTGCTGGTAGGAGGCCCATTCGAAATTGCTGTCATCCAGCCACCCCATTGCAGCTTCCTGGTAATTGTAAGAAATGTTTCCCCAGAGCATCATCCCATAATCTGAGAGTTCCTGCTCTTCCGCATTTTCAGTAAAGTGTTCGAGAATTACATAAGCATTGGGGTTGACTTCCCATACTTCGTCAGCTATGCGTTTCAAATTGGCAATTCGTGCGGCATCATAATTCCATCCCTCACCACCTGTCTGATGATTGGTGAAACCCTTGGTAAAATCGAAGCGGAAACCGTCGACTTTAAACTCTGTAAGCCAGTACTGCAGGATGTCTTTAAACAGTTGTTGTGTGTATGGGCTTTCCTGGTCGAAGGTGTTGCCCCAGCACCAGGGTTCATGCGGGCAGTGCTGTAAATACCATGGGTTATCAGCCGAAGGTTGTCCCCAGGATCCGGCATCCTGATCAAAATACATTTGTGCCAGCGGTGACAGGTTGAAGCTGTGGTTCAGTACAATGTCGAGAATTACCGCGATTCCTCTTTCGTGGGCTGCATCAATGAAAGCCTTGTAGTCCTCACGCGTGCCGTAAGCCTTGTCGGTGGCAAAATAGAGCGCCGGGTTGTATCCCCAGGAAATATTTCCTTCAAATTGGTTGATGGGCATCAGCTGGACGGCGTTTATTCCAAGATCCTCCAGGTAATCAAGCTTCTCCTGAACATCTTTTATGGCGCTGGTTTCAACGAAGTCTCTGATAAGCAGCTCGTAAATCACAAGCTGGTCTTTGTCGGGGGGTGTAAAATCTGTTACGTTCCATGGGTAAGGAGTTCGTCCGGGATGCATGATGCTTACCAGTCCGTCGGTATGATCGTGCGGATAGGGTTTGAGGTTGGGATAGTTGTATTCGTCGATCCAGTGGTCGTTCCAGGGATCCAAAACTTTGTGAGAATAAGGGTCTGCCAGACGCAGATCACCATCAATGTAATATTGAAATCCATATTCTGTGCCTGCCTCGAGTCCGGTAATTGTAAGCCAGAAACGAGTGCCATCCGGTGTCACATTCATATAGTGTTCTTCGGTAGGCATCCAATCATTAAAGTCGCCAAGGACGAAAGCATATTCTTTCAGACCCGGCGGGTCGTGCAGCACCAGAGTAACAGTATTGTTGCTGATGTAGTTGATGCCATTTTCTGCACCGGCAGGCAGAGGTGCTGTATTTACCTCATCTCTCACAAAGATGGATGTCTCATCTTCTACGGTAACACCACTGGCAAAAGCGACAGCTCTTATATCTTGCCTGCCGTATGTATTGGCTGTCCAGTTGTAAGAGAGGCTATTACCCAGTTCAAAATCAACCTGAGCATCATTAATATAGAGGGTTATGCTGGTGGCTGAGTTTGCTACTGCCTGAATTTGCACAACATCACCGAACTCATAGATCGCTTGCGGATCATCTGGAGCGGTGATGGATACCATAAGACCTTCCTGGACTACGGGAAGGTTAAAGTCATCGGTTTGCGGACTTCCGCCTGCTGCACGAAACACGAAATTCATCCCGGTTATCACGCTGTCAGGGTGCACATTATAGTATTCGTTGATGCTTGGAGTGATTTGCAATTCATAGTTGTTGCCACCCAGATGTGTCAATTGCGGTTGAACGTTATTGTCGCCCCAATCGCCGATGACATAATGCCAGGCATCTCCGCCGTTCTCTGTATACAAGCCGGTATGGGCATAAACGGGTCCGGTATGGCCAGCCAGTGCTGTACCTGTAGCATCAAACATAACGGTTACAGGTTCGTCAGCGGTTGGAAGAACAGGGTCAGTAGTCACCTGGGCATTTAATGTTGTAGTCAGAAAGGTAAGAAAGAACAGAAAAGTTAAATAAGTAAGTAACGATTTCATTTTTTGTTAATTTATTGAAATTTTTATTTGGATTTTGCATCTGCATCAAACATATCAGCCATCATTAAACGGCTAGAATTCGCTTTTAAGCAAGGCCTCAAAGGTAAAATATACTCAATGCTTTATATGTTTATATCAGATTGTAAAAATAAAATATTCATCCCGATTGACAAAATTTTTACTTGCGAAGTCCCCAATAACAAATCATCAAATCAATCAATATCCCCTATCTTTGTCCACAACCATTGATCATCGAAAAAACCCAGGTTAAACCTTAACAGAATAAAATGAAAAACATCCGTTTCATCTTGCTGCTTTTATCGAATTTTTTTCTTCTATCCACGCTTTACGCGGAGGGAGGCGTACGCTTCCTGTCGGAACCCACCCTGTCGCCTGATGGGAGAAGCATTGTCTTTACCTACGACAATGACCTCTGGCAAGTGCCCGCGGAAGGGGGTACTGCCTATCGCCTCACCGCGATCGATGGTGGCGCTTCACTGGCAACCTATTCTCCCGACGGACAATACATCGCCTTTTCGGCAGCTCCCGATGGCAACACCAACATCTTTGTGATGCCAACGGATGGTGGAAAGATCAAACAGCTCACCTTCCACCAGGCCACCGACCGGGTCGACAGTTGGTCGTGGGACAACCGGTATATCTACTTTCACTCCGACCGTTACAACATGAGTGCCATTTACAGGATCTCCGCAGAGGGGGGAACGCCGGAGCGGCTTTCCAGTCACTATTTCAACATCCCCCACCACGCCGTGGAACACCCCGAAACGGGCGCCCTGATTTTTACCGAATCGTGGGAGAGCCTGAGCCAGGTGCAACGGAAACGCTATCGCGGTGCCCACCGTCCAGATCTGCTTTCTTACCATTTTGAAGATGACCACTTTGAACAGCTAACCGACTACGAAGGGAAAGACCTGTGGCCCACCATCGACCGCCACGGAAACCTCTTTTTTGCATCGGATGAGGATAACGGTGAATACAACCTGTTCACCTTCCGGAATGGGGTAAAAACAGCATTGACCAAATTCGACACATCCATCGGCAGGCCCAGGGTGAGCACAAACGGAGAAAAAGTGGTGTTTGAAAGGGATTACCGGCTTCACGTTTATGATACCAGTACCGAAACAGTCCACATCCCCGACATCAGATTATTCAATAAAAACACCTTACCCATTGAAAGGGGTTTTGACGTAAAAGACAACATCACCTGGTTTGATGTATCTCCTGACCACAAAAAGCTTGCTTTCGTATCGCGCGGTGAACTTTTTGTTTCTGATGCAGACGGAAAGTTTGTCAGGCAGATTAAAACAGAGCCAAAGGAGCGTGTAACGGAGGTTGTTTGGGCCTCAGACAATCAAACCCTTTATTATTTTCGTACTGACAAAGGCTGGACAAACCTTTTCCGGACGCAGGCCGATGGTACCGCACAGGAAGAAAGACTGGAGGATCGAAAGGCAACCGGACGTCTTCTAACGGTAAACCACGACCGTACGCAAGGGGTTTACCTGAGCGGACGGGAGGATGTGGTACTTGTTGACCTGGAAAGCGGCAGCACCGAAGTGTTAGTCAGTGAGCAGCTTTGGGCCATTCAGAATTCCACGCCTCGCTTTTCGCCTGACGGCCGCTACATCCTGTTCACCGCTTATCGAAACTTTGAGCAAAACATCCTCATACATAACCTGGAAGCGAAGCAGACCTTCTGGCTTACAAATACCGGTATGACCGAGCGGCATCCCTACTGGTCGCCCTGCGGAAAGTACATTTACTTTGCCACCGACCGCTTTCAGCCCAACTATCCGAGAGGAAATACCGAAGAGCGGCTTTACCGCATCCCGCTGCACCGCTTTCCAGCTCCCAGCAAAACCAAGGCTTTTGATG
>SLNX01000070.1 GCA_007132825.1 Bacteroidales bacterium
GTGTCCCAACGACGCAGTGGAGATCAGCAGGGATGGCCAAACCATCTTCTTTTTCTGGTCACCTACTGTTGGCGGCACTTATGAAGAATTGTTGCATATTCACACGGGCACCTATTTTGCCAGTCGCATGCGTGATGTACTTTTTCTTTGCCGACAATTCCATCTTATTGCACTTGTTTTCTTGGGACAGACTCACGAAATGGGTTTTTGTACGTATTTAACAAACATTCAGCAAAGCAACTATATTGGTTTGTATGACTGTTTTGTCGAAATTATTTATTAAAAAACTGGGAATATGTATGTTTTTTTCATATATTTGAAAAAGGTTAAACAAGCATTTAATGATTTCTATTTAACTAAACATGACACATGATGTTTTCATAAGTTACTCATCCAAGGTCAAGTCCATTGCCGACGCTGTGTGTTCGATGTTAGAAAAAGAAAAGATACGTTGCTGGATTGCCCCCCGCTATATTACACCGGGAGTTTCTTTTGCAGAGGCCATTATTGATGGAATTAAAACATCAAAAGTCTTTCTGCTGATTTTTTCATCGAATTCGAACCGGTCTCAGCAAGTGTCAAAAGAGGTGGAAAGGGCAGTGCATCACGGAATTTCTATTATTCCCCTGCGCTTTGAAGATGTACCCATGTCGAAGCAGCTCGTGTTTTATGTCAGCAATGTACATTGGCTTGACGCGATAACCCCACCTTTAGAGAACCACATTAATAAACTGAGCAAGGTGATTAAAATGCTGTTGTCGATGACTAAGGTGGAAGAAGAGAACATTGAGGAGATATTCATTACCGAATTCGGCACAGATAAAACAACCACCTTATCAGAAAAAGAATCAGTTTTCTCAGAACAGTCCCGCCAACCCACAACCCTCCCTTTCTTTCGTAAGAAGTTTTTTATTCCGCTCATTGTCTTTGCAGGTTTCATCTTGGCGGGTATCGTTGCATGGCTGACTATATCATTGCCGCATTTTGAAGCATTTGAAGAGCCTGTGGAATTGGATCCGCATTCGTTACCCGAAACACTGCATGCCCTGGGCGAAACGGCGCCTTTACGCGAAGAAAGGCAGCCTGTTGAGCCGGTTGCAGCCAAACCTCTGGTAAGTGAACCAGATATAGCGGCAGCCCCGGATTGGCCTGGGAAAAAAACAGACACTTTCCTGAGCAGGGAGCCAACCAGATTGTTTGTAGTAGTACCACGAGCATCAAAAGTCAGATTGGTTAAGATATGTGAAAACCTTTATATGTTTATTGTTTGTAGAAATATTTTGTGCATTTATTAAATGGTTTTTATTTTATTAATAAGTTTATTTAGTTATGAAACTATTATATTATTTATATCCCGGATTCTATCTGATTGTTGGCCTCAATATCAGTAACTTTTACGGACAGGACGAAAGTGTAACATTGAGTTTCACGGCGAACCACGAGTGCACCTATGTCGAATTGGACAGCATCATAATTGAGAATTTAACACAAGGAGGGTCGACTGTATCATATTATCCTTACACTGTGATAACTTTTTTGACCACCAATATTAACAACATAGTTAATCAACAAAAGGAATTTCTTCTTTTTCAAAATTTTCCTAACCCGTTTTCAAACAAAACCAGTTTTAAGCTATTCGTTCCCGTAGCGGATTTAGTTGAGTTTACGGTATATGACTTACTAGGGAGAAGTCTAACCAAATATCAAAAAAGCCTGAATCCTGGAAAGCACAAGTTTAACTTTTATTCCTGTAATAAAAACATTTACATATTGGTTGCGAAATCAAACAGGGAGAGCCAATCACTAATCATTGTGCAGAGGGAATCCGCTAATCGAAACTATCCCGAAATTAAATTACACTAGAATAAAATCAGGAAACAAACTATATTTTACTTACACAAAAACAACGTATCATGAAAAAATTTAGCTTCTTGCTGTTTTTTATAATGGCAATCAAAACCGTACATGCTGATCCGGGTGCAATAGCACTGAGTTTTTCAGCAGAACATGATGGAACACCTGTGGCGCTGGACAGCATTTTTATCGAAAATCTCACCCAGGGGGCTTCAATGATGATTTATGATGATCACGTAATCCTGACTTCCGGAACCACCGGATTTACCGGAGAAAGCCCCCCTGATCTTTTTTCCTTGCATGTTTATCCTAATCCGTTCATGGGAAAAACAACCTTTGAGGTATTCACTCCCGGAAGGGATTATTTCAATCTGGAAGTTTTTGATTTAACAGGCAGGAGATTAGCAAGTCATGAAATCACCCTTGAGCAGGGTCATCACCAGTTTACTTTTTTTGCAGGCGAACAGCAGAGCTATGTTCTGGCTGTTGGATCCGGCAAGTTTAACCAAAAACGGGTGATGATACAAACCGGCAGGGGAAGCAGCTCTTTTTCGAGGATAAGCTATGATGGATCTTTTGCTAAACCCAAAACCGAATATGCAGGATCTGAGGTTGATTTTCCTTATCAGCACGGTGATGAGCTGCGGTTTACAGGTTATGTAACCAGTAATTATGGAAACAAAGGATCTGATGTGATTACAGATTCCCCGGTATCTGACGCTGAATATCTCTTTGATGTCATTTTTCCGCTGCACACGTTAAGCCTCAGCGCAGAACCAATGACAGCCGGGACGGTTCATGGGTGTGGGGAATACGAGCAAAACCAGGATTGTATCATTGAAGCCGTTGCAAACGAGGGTTTTGAATTTGTTGGCTGGGCAGGGCATACGGACTACCTCGATGACCCGGATGCTTCATCTTCGACGCTTACCATGCCGGGATATGATCTTTCCATTACGGCAGTTTTTGAACAAAAAGCCTTTTGGTATGGTGATGGTGTTACAGATATCGACGGTAACGAATATGTCACAGTAATTATCGGCACCCAGGAGTGGATGGCTGAAAATCTGCGCGTAACAAAGTACAGTAACGGCGATGTGATTCCGGCCGACCTGTCTGACGCTGACTGGTATCACACAACCAGTGGTGCTTATGCTGTCTTCCCCCATGAGATGGTAGACGGCATAAACTCTCATGAGGAGATGGTTGCAGCGTATGGGAAATTATATAATTGGTTTGCCGTTGATGACACAAGGGGTTTATGCCCTCCGGGCTGGAAAGTACCCAATAATGATGACTGGGATCAGTTGAAAAATTTTATCATTGGGATGGGACATCCCAACCAGGATAATAACCCGGCCGGCGCGGGTAACGCGATGAAATCCTGCCGCCAGGTAGATTCACCCCTGGGCGGAGATTGCAACACCACAGAACATCCGCGCTGGAATCCGGATGATTCGCATTACGGGTTTGATAAGTTTGGTTTTTCAGCCCTGCCAGCCGGCCGGCGCATCTTCGCACCCACCAACTACAGCGGGATGGCTACCCATAGCAACTTTCAGTCTGCCACTGAATGGGACGAATTACACAACTACTCCTGCGCGCTTTGGGTGGGCATGGGGTCCGCTTGGGAAAATTACCATTTCAAGCAAGTTGGAAATTCCGTGCGCTGTGTACGTGAAGCGTTTACCACCACCTGGGACACCTCTCTTGGAGTGGGCAATACCGTCACACTCGGCCTTGCCGGGGATGTAGATGCCACCATCCTTTGGGGAGATGGAAATATATCAAAAGTTACCACTGCCGGGCCACACACCCATGATTATGGTAAAGATGGAATATATACAGTATATGTAACAGGTAATGTGACTGAATATGATGGCTGGGGCATCCCGGACCGGACAAAACTCATAAGTATCGACAGCTGGGGAAACCTGGGGTTCACAAGCATGTCAGACGCTTTCCCACAGACATACAACCTGCTTTCCGTCCCAAACAACACAAAGGGCCTGGAATACGTCACCAATATGAGTGGCATGTTCTATTATTCTTCCATGAATTCTGACCTCAGCGGATGGGATATGTCAGGTGTAACCAATATGATTTGCATGTTCCAGTATTCATCCTTCAACCAGGACATTGGGAACTGGGATGTCTCAAATGTCACCAGTATGATGAGCATGTTTTCATTTTCTCCTTTTAATCAGGATATCAGTGGCTGGGATTTGTCGAATGTGGAAAACACACAGGGAATGTTCTGGGGAAACAGCGATTTCAACCAGGACATCGGTGACTGGGATGTATCGAATATTAGTAATATGAGATGGATGTTTGAGGATGCTGCGAATTTCAACCAGGACATTGGAGGCTGGGACGTATCAAATGTTATTATGATGGCGAGTATGTTCCAGAATGCTTCGTCCTTTAACCAGGATCTTTCGGGATGGTGTGTTGAGCTTATTCCAAATGAGCCCCCGAATTTTGATACTGGTGCAGATAGCTGGGTTTTGCCTCGGCCGGTTTGGGGGACTTGCCCTTAATACAACAACCGGGGGAAAGTTTCTAATGTGTTTTTGCTTATGGGAAAGCATTGTGCCTGCAAACAATGCCATTTATACCGAAACAAATAAAAGCTGGAAAGATATTTTAATTTTTATTTGGACAAATCGCGCATATTTTGCATATTGCATAATTGGCTTATATGTTATCAATTGACAGATGTTAAATCTGTCTTGGGCCGGTTTAATCTGCCTGTTATCCACTTTACTTCTATTTACTTCATTTTCCTGGTTGCGTTTGCGGTTGTTTTAATATCCGGGTTTGAGTAGTCTGTAACACACTGTATCAAATTTCTGCTGCACGAAAAACATTGGGAGGATTCGCTATTCGTCAAAAATCAAATATTGTATAGCAGAAACAACGGGCGTGTGACAACCAGTTACGGTAGCAAAAACTCTGGACAAAGTATCCGTTGCATCAGAGAAATCCTGCCATGATGTCCGTTGTGTCAGAATCATTATGCACACTAAAGATACATGGTGTCATAAAGGATCATTATCCAAGGCCAATCAGTTAACCGGCATCCATGATAACCAGTCGACAAATTATTGAAACTCCCCTGTTTTCCGGATTGATTTTTTGGCAAAAACGTAATTGACACATAGTCATATTGTTATTTAATTGCTTTTTTAAAAATGGGTGTCCCATCCGGAAAACACTTGACTTTCGCACGCATTGGACAGCCCA
>SLNX01000193.1 GCA_007132825.1 Bacteroidales bacterium
GTAGCTCGCCCGGAAGTGAAAGAGGGGCAATCATTTTTGCCCTTATCAGTTGATTATCAAGAAAAATATGCAGCTGCAGGACGCTTCCCGGGAGGTTTTTTCAAACGAGAGGCACGTCCGTCAGAACACGAAATATTAATATCCAGACTGGTTGACCGGGCTTTGAGACCGATGTTCCCCGATTATTACCAGGCAGAAACACAGGTACTGATTTCATTGATCTCTGCCGGCAAGGACACCTTGCCCGATGCAATGGCCGGACTGGCTGCATCAGCGGCTTTGAGTGTTTCAGATATTCCGTTCAACGGTCCGATCTCTGAAGTGCGGGTCGCCAGGATTGACGGTGAATATGTCGTGAATCCCGGCATTACGCAACTGGAGGATGCAGATATGGATATGATCATCGCCGGAACCATTGATAACATTGTGATGGTTGAAGGGGAAATGAAGGAGGTGGCGGAACAGGAGATGCTGGATGCCATTCAGAAAGGACATGAAGCCATCAAGGTCCAATGTCAGGCGCAACTGGAACTGGCAGCAGAGGTTGAAAAGGCAAAAGTAAAGAGGGAATATCCACCGGCAGCATCCGATGAGGCGCTTTACGAACGGATGGAAAAAGAGCTTTACAAGAAGATCTATGACGTTACCGCTAAATGCATTGTCATTAAGCAGGAGCGCAAAGAGGCTTACGAAGCCATAAAAACAGCATTCACTGAGACCTTTTCCGAAGAGGAGCTTGCAGAAAAGGAAGCCCTTATAAATCAGTATTTTGGCAATATTCAGAAAAATGCGATCCGCAACTTCGTTCTGGATGAGCGCAAGAGGATCGACGGACGTCAGCCTGATGAGATCCGCCCGATATGGTCGGAGGTGGATTATCTTCCTGCTGCTCACGGTTCAGCAGTTTTTACCCGTGGTGAAACCCAATCGCTGACAACCGTTACACTCGGCACCAAGCTAGATGAGCAAACCATTGATGGCGCTGTAATCGAAGGGAAGAGCAAATTCCTGCTTCATTACAATTTTCCTCCTTTTTCAACCGGGGAGGTCAAAATGATGCGTTTTACCAGTCGTCGCGAGATCGGACACGGAAACCTTGCCATGCGCGCACTGAAACCGGTATTGCCAAATGGCAATGACAACCCTTATACCATCCGGGTTGTGTCAGACATCCTTGAGTCTAACGGTTCCTCATCTATGGCCACCGTATGTGCCGGAACCCTGGCCCTTCTTGACGCCGGCGTGAAAATAGCCAAACCGGTATCGGGTATCGCAATGGGAATGATCGCCGACCCTGAGTCGGGCAAGTATGCAATCTTGTCTGACATCCTGGGTGATGAAGACCACCTGGGCGACATGGACTTCAAGGTTACGGGAACGAGGGAAGGTATTACCGCCTGCCAGATGGATATTAAAATTGAAGGATTGAGTTTTGAGGTTCTCGAAGAGGCGCTGCAACAAGCAAAAGCAGGCAGATTGCATATCCTGGATGAGATGGACAAAACCATAGAAGCACCCAGAACAGATTACAAGCCTCACGTTCCACGTATTGTCAAGATGACCGTGCCAAAAGAGTTTATCGGTGCAATTATTGGCCCGGGTGGCAAAGTGATCCAGGAGCTTCAGAAGGAAAGCGGCAGCACCATTGTGATTGAAGAGGTTGGCGACTACGGTGTGGTTGATATTGTTTCTGAAAACAAAGATTCAATTGACTATGTTGTCAACAGAATTAAAGGGATTACTGCAATGCCTGAAATGGGTGAAATATACCAGGGTAAAGTAAAGAGCATTGTTTCATTTGGGATGTTTGTGGAGATTTTGCCAGGCAAGGAAGGACTTCTGCATATAAGCGAAATAGAGTGGAGAAGGCTGGAAAAAGTTGAAGACAGCGGCTTTAAGGTCGGAGATGACATTGAAGTGAAGCTGCTTGACGTGGATAAGAAAACCGGAAAGCTGAAGCTTTCAAGAAAAGTTTTGCTGCCCCGCAACAATAAGCGGTAAGAACCGATACTTTTTCTTATGGCTTTTGGTGTTTTTTGCTTATCATTGCAAAATACAATCCAATTCTGGTATTTCCATGAGACAACTTAAAATCGTAAAACAGGTTACAAACAGGGATACCGCATCGCTGGACAAGTATTTACAGGAAATTGCGAAAGTTGGACTGATTTCTGCCGAAGAGGAGGTGCGACTTGCCAAACTGATCAAAAAAGGTGATAAAGTAGCCCTGGAAAAGCTTTGTAAGGCGAACCTCCGTTTCGTTGTCTCTGTCTCCAAACAATACCAGAATCAAGGTTTAAGCCTTCCTGACCTTATCAATGAAGGCAACATGGGTCTCATTAAGGCGGCACAACGTTTTGATGAGACCCGTGGTTTTAAGTTCATCTCATATGCCGTATGGTGGATTCGGCAATCGATTTTGCAGGCATTGGCAGAACAGGCAAGGATCGTTAGGTTGCCACTTAACAAGATCGGCATGATCAATAAGGTTAACAAGGCCTATAGCCTGCTCGAACAGCAACATGAAAGGGAACCCCGGCCCGAAGAAATTGCAGATATGCTTAACATCACCGTGGATGAGGTCAAAGAGTCGCTCAAGCATTCCGGGCGTCATCTTTCAATGGATGCTCCGATGCTTGATGGGGAAGATTCTGATATGCATGAAATCCTGCATACAGATGAGAGCGGTAGCACGCCGGAAAGCAGCCTGCTTTACGACTCCCTGAAGAATGAGATCGAGCGAACAATTGCTACACTCCCCGAAAGAGAGGCAGATGTCATACGACACTACTTTGGCCTGACTGGGCTTCATCCGCACAGCCTTGAGGAGATTGGAGAAAAACTCAACCTTACCAGGGAAAGGGCAAGACAAATCAAGGAAAGAGCCATTCGTCATCTCAAACACACTTCAAAGTGTAAAATCTTAAAGACATACCTTGGTTAACCTTATTATTAAAAACCGTTATCATGAAACATCTTGTGGCACCATCTCTATTGGCAGCTGACTTCCTTGATCTCGGCAAAGAGGTTGAAATGGTGAATAACAGCGAAGCCGATCTGTTTCATGTGGATGTAATGGATGGTCATTTTGTGCCGAACATCTCTTTTGGTTTCTCGATTATCAAACAAATAAAATCGATTGCAAAGAAACCTTTGGACGTACACCTGATGATCAGCAATCCTGACAGCTATATAAAAGATTTCAGGGATTCGGGTGCAGACTGGCTCAGCGTTCATTACGAAACCTGTCCGCACCTGCATCGAAGCATTCATCTGATCAAAGAACTAGGCATGAAAGCCGGGGTGGTGATTAATCCATACAACAATGTTGAGCTGCTGCAAGGCATTTTACCCGATGTTGATTTTGTTTTGCTGATGTCGGTGAATCCGGGGTTTGGCGGTCAGAGATTCATTGAAGCAACATTTGACAGGCTGCGCAGGCTTTCCAAAATGAAAGAGGAACTGAATCCTGAGTTAATCATTGAGGTGGACGGTGGTGTCAGTAAAAATAATGCCCAACCGCTAGTTGAAGCTGGTGCTGATGTGCTTATAGCAGGGAGCGCCGTATTTAAAGCATCTGACCCGGTCAGGTATATCTCCGAATTAAAGAATCCGGAATAATTATCTATCCGCGCCCAAGTCCGAAGTTGAAACATCCCATGCATTTCTGCGATCGGAATACACCAGCAAAGTACCGGTCAGCAGCAGGATAATTGCAACAAGAAAAAAGCTTGTATAAAGAGAGCTCAATGAGACCAGTGGTTGCAGCAAAACCGGCGAAGCAAACATCCCCAAAAAAATGAACGTATTCAAATAGCCAACCAGAGTACCCCGGATACCAGGCGGAGCCAATTCAACCAGCCACAAGTTAATATTGGCCATCTGCATACCAAAACCCAATCCGGATATCATGATGCCCGTTACCATAAGTCCGTAGGTTCCGCTTTGACTTATAATGATATAGCCTGCCGCAATCAACGCGTAAACAAGTGCCATCACTGATGTAAATTTCATCCGTTTTTTGAATCGTGCATAGTTGAAAGCAGTAAGCATGGCGGTAATGTTCATCGTGGCAATTGCAATGCCAACCTGTGTATTGGTTGTGCCTTCCAGTGCACTGAGCATAAAAGGCATCTGAACAGGTATCATGTAAAAAACGGCAAAAGAGAAAAAGGCCAGGGCATAAACCCAAAACACCTGCCGGGGGATGGACCGGAAAAAGGCTTTTCCTGGCAAACGTATCTGTTCAAGTGACCGTTGTCGGACCGGTTCATTTACAGACAACCAGGCCATGAACAAAATAATGAGTGAAACGGCATAGATCAGAAACGGAAAACGCCAGTGATAATCAGCAAGAAAACCACCCGTAGAGATAAAAACAAGCCCCCCTGTGGAGGAAAATGCTGCCTGGTAACCCATGAAAGTACTCCGGGCCTTACCTTCATAATAATCACCGATAAGGGTCACAATGGCTGTCATCATGGCTCCAACCGCCATCCCAAGGAATGCCCGCCCTGCAAGGATCAGGTAAATATTTGACAAATAAGCGCCAGTAGTACCGGCAAGTGCATAAAGAAAAAGGGAAAACAACAAAACTTTCCTGCGCCCGTTACGGTCAATGAAATATCCTGCCAAAGGTCCCAGCAATGCAATAAATAATGCCGGCAGTGTCAGAATTAGCTTACTGAGCAATTCTGCCCTCGGCAAATGCTCATAAACACGACTGATTTCAGGCAAAGCGGGTGCTATGATCGCACCGGCCATCACAGTCAATGTGCTTCCCAGGAGCAATGTGGTACGTTTTAAGCCTTCCCTGCCATGCATGCGAATATCATTATAATAGAGGGAAACAAAGATATTTTTTATTGCGGACACAACAAACAGAAATGGCCCACGCAGGTCAAAATAAAACACAACCAGCTCCATTGCTAGTGTCGTGTCAATGCTACTGTGTCGGTTAAGTCGCAGAGATTTTTTCTCAGATCACAAAAAGAAAATCTGCGCATAGCCTTAGCTACGTAAAGATTTTATTTTGAAGAGATGAGGAA
>SLNX01000089.1 GCA_007132825.1 Bacteroidales bacterium
AGTTCGTTGTTTCCCCATCCACAAAGGTCGGGACATCCATCACCGGTTTCAAAAACCCAGTTGTCGGAGTTGATGGTATTCCCGTCAAATTCATCATGCCAGACCAGCTCCCATCCATCATAACTTAATGGAGTAACATAGCCCATGTCGGGGGTTACCTCTTCTTCTCCAAAAGAAATAGTAACAGGGATCACCTGCCGCAGAAATCTGCCTGAAGATCCGAATGCACGTAGATCCAATTCATACACCCCGGGATCAGTGAATTGATATTCGAAGGTACCCGTAGTATTGGTTTCAACTGCTTCATCATCTGAACCGACTCTTAGCTCAAACTCAACGGCATTGTCTGCATGTGCCTGGATATATACCCAGCCGCTTTCATCATCCGCAACCTCCACTTCGACCACAAGGTTAGACGGGTCACCGGTGTTTGTCATCTTATCATCATCACACGCACACAGAATTAGAAATGTAAAGACAAGAATAAAAATCCGGTATGGAATGGCGATTGACATTAACAACATTTTAAATAAAGCAATGGCCAGTTTTTGCTGGCCATTGCTTGAAATTTACGTTTTTTTATTCAAAAATCAGATTACGGATGTAGAAAACACCTTCAGATGTATGATCTGTTCCTCCAATTTGAATGAAAACCATATCCAGGTTATCACGATCATATACTGTCTGACCGTCTTCTTCCCCGGAGTAGGTTGGACTATCTAATTCAAAAGTAACTGTCACCCATTCATCCAATGCCAACTCATCAGATTCATGTTGAATAAGGTTTTGCCACCAATTACCTCCGTCATCATGCATATTTCCAAAACCAATGATAACTTTTTCAGTTAAAGGATCATAGTCATTGCTGCTTGGCAGATATACATCTACAGAAACCGTAGTGAAGTTATCAAACAGAATATTCTTTGGATCAGGGTATACACGAAGTATGGCTTCCTGATACTGAGCATCCGTTCTGATAAATTCACCCACATTGGTTGCATCTGCATCTTCAGGATCATCTGCACCAGTGTTAATGATCGATGCACCCATAATTGCACCCAAATAATCGAAACTATCATCAGACTCAAATGTGTGACCAAGTTCCGTAGGAGTGATGGTTTCAAGTGGTGGATCCTCGTCTTGTTCATCTACCACATCTGGTTCCAGGGAAGGATCGTGGTAATGGGCGTAAGTGAAATCCCAATACAGATCTGCATATGAGTATGCAATAATCATAAGGTCATAACCTTCATGTTGCTCAATACTTTCAATTTTGAACGATTTTGTGTCAACCGGAACAATTGATTCACCTGTTGTTCCCAGCTGAGGCATACCCATCCAGGCACCGTTGCCATTCAATGTAATCATGTTGGTGCCTGAATCAAATTCAAATGCGTGGGTGCCGCCTAAGAAAGCGCTCACATCAACACCATCGCTGTTAAACATGTTAGACGGAATTGCTTCAAAGCATGTTTCATTCACATCAGTTCCTGCGAAAATAGCGACTTCACCCCAGAAAACACCTTTATCGTCAAATACGAAATCGCCATTGCGATGAAATGTAAATTCATGGTAGAATACACATGGCCGTGAACCATCATTCTCAAGTGCCCACCAGGTGCGTGCTCCCTCTTTGTCAGGTCCTACACCAAGGACAGCGCCTTCTCTGTAGAGTCTCCATGTTTTTGAAGTTTCACCGGCAATTAATGCCAATGCTTCGTCCGGATCCTGTAATTCAATGGTCTCTGAAAAGCTGCTGCTTACACCATCTGCGTTTGTGGCAGTCAAAGTCACTTCATACGTACCATACACCTCGTATTCATGTGTTGGGTTCTCCACAGTTGAAGAGTTTTCATCACCAAAATCCCAGAAATAGGTTTCTGCGTTAAGGGAAAAGTTCATGAATTTCACCTCCAGCGGATTATCTTCATTGATTTCGTATTGGAAAGTGGCAATTGGATCCTCCGCCGGATCATCATCTTTCGAACACGACACAAATGAAAAGATGGCAAAAGCTGCCATCAGCATGAATACCTGTAATTTGTTTTGTTTGCTTTTAATGTTTTTCATAAGCTGTTTTTTTTAATGTGTTTGTTTTGGTTGATATACATTAATTAATGATTAAAAAACTGTGAACAAACATAAAACAGTCAGAAAAACTCCACAAATAAAGAAATACATCTGAATTACATCTGCAAATAAAACAACTACATCAAAACTACATCATAAAAATATTAATAATTTGATTAACAATGCTATAAGATATAGTTTTGCCATATTTCCGTTTTCTCATCGATCTAACTATCCTTTGTGAACAAATGATTAACAGAAAATATTTTTTAAAGTGATAAAATGTATTCGGTAAGATTTGTGTTATGGTCAAGTTGCAGTTTTTTTCTTAGCCGATAGCGGCTGATCTCAACACCTCTTACAGAGATGTTCATAAGGGGAGCAATCTCTTTGGTAGAGATGTTCATTCGCAGGTAGGCACACAAGCGCATGTCTTTGGGGGACAGGTCAGGATGTTCTTTTTTTAAGCGATCCAGAAAGTCTTGATGGACTTCATCAAAGTAATTATTGAAAAGTTCCCAGTTTTTCTCGTTTTGGAGGTCTCTGTTTACCTTTTTAAGCAGTTGTTTCACATTGTAACGATCGGGGTTGTCGTCGGGCAGGTTGTTTAGCAACTGGCGAAGTTCATCTCTCAGGTTGGTCAGTGTTTTGTTTTTTTGGATCAGGTGTAGTGTAGCATTTGCTAACTCCTTGTTTTTGTGCCGCATCTCGCTTTGCAAGCTCTCGTTGCGCAAATACATGATCTCTTTTTCGCTCAAGGCGCTTTTTTCTTCAAATATTTGTTCCCTGCGGGCGAGTCTTTTTTCGTGCTTTAGTCGTTCACGAATCCTTATGCGCAGTATCCTTCTTCTTACATAATACACATTTACCCCTATTATGGCTAATAATACCAGGGCATAGAAAACAAATGCAACTTTTGAACGATATATGGGAGGGGCTATGGAAAAATGAAATTGTCTTACCATGCTTTCAATTCCAAATGCGTTTCTTGCCCTGATTTCAAAAATATAATCGCCTTCACGAAGGTTCATGTACTCTTTAAAGTTAAGTGGTTCCCAATCTGACCACCTGCTTTCCAGTCCTTGCAAACGCCATGAGAATTTTAACTTTTGTGGATTTTCAAAAACAGGAGCTGTAAATCTGAATGAAACTGCGTTTAGCGAAAAGGGTTTAATGATTTGCTCATTATTTCCTTCCATCAGTAAATCATTGAAGTAATAATAAGAAACTGGTTGTTTCTTTCCATGGAATGTAACATCGGTAAAAAACAAATCCTCATTAAAATTATAGTCTTTTATTACGTTTGGATTATAATGAACCAGACCATTTTCAGTACCTATAAATGCATGCTGCTGTTCACAAACAAAGATGTTTTGAAAAGCGGGTATAATATGGTCGTTCAACCCAAAAAAGGGAGCAATAATATCCCGGTAGGTCCCATCCTCAAGCAAACGAAGCACCCCCATATATGATTCCGTGAAATACCACAGATTTCCAAATGCATCCTGATGGATCATATCAACAAAGGCTTTTTCGCCTAGCAGTTTTGATAATTGATTCTTGTCATTAAAAACTCCTTTGGAATAATCATATGTAAAAATTCCATCATGTGTTGAAACAAACATCTCATTATTAAAAACCTGGATGTTATATGGGAGTGATTCGGGTAACCCATTACTGTTGAAAAAATGAGCCGTCTCATTGACCCTGCTAAAATCACTGCCAAGTACCAGTTTATAGAGCCCGCGATATCCATGAGCCACCCAAAGGATGTTTTTGTCATCCATAAAAAAGCTTCTTGCAGATTCATTAAATCCATCAACCTCACGGTGGAAGTACCAGTTGCCATCATGCTTTTTGAAGGTTACCAGTCCTGTATAGGTGCCAGCAATCAGCATATCTTGAAAACCATTGGGTTTGAGAAAAGACCAAAATCCCCGAATGTCCGAAATTTTCCTTGCATCAAAACCATCAATTTGAAATGCACCAAAATTATGACCGCATAAAAGCACATTATCAATGAGCTGAAGACTCCAGACTTGACCTTCAGTCCCTTCAATAAGTCTGAAAATATTCCCCACATTTATGGAATTGCTTAAATTATCAACCTGTGCAGCAAACAATCCCTGATTTGTGCCAACATACAAAAGTCCATTGTGAATAATACTTGAGTAGGTGCTTTCAATATTGTATATATAATTCATGAAAGTGAGCGGGGAGCTGACTTCAACATAATCAACGCCATTATCAAGTCCAAGCCACAAATTATTTCGCTTGTCCTCAAAGAGACTGAGAATGGTATTGTTTTGTAATCCTTTAAACCTATTTATGTGTTGAAGTAAATCGCCATTATTATCCGTAATAAACAATCCGTTTCCAATCGTGCCAAAAGCATAATAGCCTTTTTGTAACTGTTTGCCGGAGTAAAGATTATCGTGAACAAACTGTTTGTTGATTTCAACCTCCCAAGGTTGAATGCTTAGACCGTCCCACACCATCACCCCTTCGTTGGAAGTACCTAAAAGTAATTTGTCATTCCTGAATGGTAACACAAAGCGTATTTCGTTTCGGAAAAATACCGGATCTGAACTAATAAGCTTCAAACTGTCATCTTCAAAAATGAAAATTCCGTTTTCGCGATCGGCAACATATAAAACATCATTGGCATCATGCATCAGGCTCAGGTCGCTTGGAGGTTCAATAACCTTGATTTCATTATCTTCATATATGAAGATGTAAAGAAATGACTGAAAGATCACTCGGTTTGTTGTAGCATGAATATGCCATATTTCAGAAAACCTGGCGTATTTATCAGGAATAAGGTGGTTTAGCGAGTGCCACTTGAGGTGCCCATTATTATCAGGTGCCAAAAAGCCTATTTGGTCAAATGCACCGGCGTAGATCGTATCGCCAACAGCCAAAACAGACCTTACCACAGAGGCATTGGGAACAGGATATATGTTCCAGTTGGTGCC
>SLNX01000076.1 GCA_007132825.1 Bacteroidales bacterium
GAAAAGCGGGAGAAAGCGGCACTTGAGGAGAATACGGATGATTATGCCGCTGCGCTCAGGGACAGGTTAAACATGCGATGGAAACGTACCTCAGGCGCAAGGACCAGGAGGGCGTCCAACCAACGCATCATCATTATCCTGGTCGTGATGTTTGCCTTGCTTTACCTTGTATATATATTTTAATAATAAACCAGAGAATAGCTGTTTGCATGTCAGACATTATCAAACTATTGCCGGATGCCGTAGCCAATCAGATTGCTGCAGGGGAAGTGATTCAGCGTCCTGCATCTGCCGTTAAGGAGCTACTGGAAAATGCCATCGACGCCGGAGCGGAAAATATCAAACTCATCATAAAAGATGCCGGAAAAACATTGATCCAGGTAACAGACGACGGGATCGGCATGTCGGACACCGATGCAAGACTCAGTTTTGAGCGACACGCCACCTCAAAAATCACCCAGGCAAGCGATCTTTTTGCCATCCGCACCATGGGATTTCGTGGAGAAGCACTGGCCTCTATCGCTGCTATTTCAAGAGTGGAGCTCAAAACCCGAACAGCTGACCAGCAAATCGGTACCAGGATAGAAATTGAGGCAGCGAAACTGGAGGTTCAGGAACCGTGTAATTGTCCGAAAGGTACATCCATTGCTGTAAAAAACCTGTTTTTTAATACCCCGGCACGCCGAAACTTCCTGAAATCAGACAATGTTGAAAAAAGACACATTCTAACTGAGCTTCAAAGGGTCGCCATCGTAAATCCCGAAATTGCATTTCAGTATTACCAGAATAACCAGCTTTCCCATCAATTCAATAAAAGTAACCTGAAACAGCGAATCGCGCACGTTTTCGGCAGCAATTACAACCAGCGTCTGATACCTGTGGAAGAGGAAACGCAGATCGTTAAGCTAAGTGGTTTTGTTGGTAAGCCTGAATATGCCAAAAAGGTTCGTGGAGAACAATTCCTGTTTGTCAACAGGCGATTTATCAGGTCTCCCTATCTGAATCACGCCGTTGAACTGGCATTCCATGAACTGATACCCGAAGATGCATTTCCCTCTTTTTTCCTTTTCCTTGAAACAGATCCCGGCCAGATAGACGTTAATGTGCATCCCACAAAAACAGAGATTAAATTCCAGGATGAGAGATATTTTTACCAGATTGTTAAATCGGCCGTTAAAAAAGCCCTGGGAAGTTTTAACATCACCCCTACCCTTGATTTTGAAAGGGAAACCGCTTTCGACCGACCACCAGCGGATGGCCGGTCGGTAATCAAACCACCGGAGATAAAAGTAAATCCGGAATTCAATCCGTTTGGTCATGCCGGAAAAACCGGACATCCCGGTGGAAACCTGACCAGCCGCATCAATCCCGGACAGTGGGAAAAGCTTTTCCCGGGACAGGATGATGTACCGTTACCCGAAGAACCAATATCTTCAGAACAGGTAACTATCAGTCCTGAATGGAAAGAGGGCAATGAGGATAAAAACGGAACCAAATTCTTTCAGCTCCACAACCGTTATATCATCACCCCTGTAAAATCGGGTTTGATGCTGATCGACCAACAACGTGCACACGAACGGATATTGTTTGAAAGATTTCAAATGATTCAGGCACACCGGGGTGTTTCATCACAGCAGTTATTATTTCCGGAGCACATTCGTCTTAATGACCATGACGCGGATATACTTAAAGAAATTGTTGAAGAGGTTAAATCATTAGGTTTTGGGATCAATGAGTTAGGTACAGGCACATTTGTTGTTGATGCGATCCCTGCAGACATAATGGAAGACCATGTATTGCAGGAGGTCATTGAGGGGATCATCGAACAGGTAAAGAAAAACCGTCTGGAACTTAAAAATGATTTGCGAGCCAACGTTTTGCGATCAACTGCCAAAAGACTTGCAGTTCGCCATGGTAAGGCCTTGAGTCACGAAGAAATGAGAGCAATCTGCGACAGTTTGTTTGCCTGCAGCATGCCACAAACATCACCGGCCGGAAAAACCGTTCTCAAAATCATCTCCAATGATGATTTGTCTGCAATGTTTAAATAAGACAGATTAATTGTATTTTTGTCGATCAGGGTTGCATTGCAAAAGCATCTGCAACATTATAAACTTTTTAAACATACTTCTGTTTAATTGTAATAAGACATTTTTAACATGATGCAATACAGAGCCGGTGGTTTTAATTTGATGCCCGTTGTGGTCAAAAACCTATTGATCATCAACGGACTTTTTTTTCTTGCAACACTCTCATTGGGAGGTGCCTTCCAGATAAATCTGATTAAGGTTCTTGGCCTCCACATGCCCGGGTCTCCGGATTTTGAGCCTTACCAGCTTTTTACCCACATGTTCATGCACGCCAACTTTTCGCACATATTCTTCAATATGTTTGCACTTTGGATGTTCGGCACGGCCATTGAAAACCTGATGGGATCAAAGCGCTTTCTGACCTATTATCTGATTACCGGATTTGGCGCGGCATTCCTCCATCTGGGAGTTAGCTACCTTGAGGCATTGACCCTTCGGTCTGAATTGCTGGCTGCCGGTTACAGCATGGCTGATCTGAATCACTTCATTGAGACAGGCAGTTACCGCATGATATCAGGAGCCTCCGAAAGCACAATGGTGGCCTTCCTTAGCAAGTATTTCATTCCGACGGTAGGTGCATCAGGTGCCGTTTTTGGCATCTTGCTGGCATTTGGCATGTTTTTCCCAAACAGCTACATCTACCTGTTTTTTGCCATTCCCATCAAGGCAAAATATTTTGTAATGGGTTACGGAGCCATGGAATTATACTTTGGTATCACATCGGATGGGAATATTGCTCACTTTGCCCACCTGGGTGGCATGCTCTTTGGTTATTTGCTCATAAAATACTGGAGAAGAAAACGACGGATCTATTATTAATTTTGTTGGGATACCATTATGCAGCAAACTGTATATCAGGAGATCAAAAACTTTTTCATCAGGGGATCGGTACTGGCACGCCTCATTGGCATCAACATTTTCATATTTCTTGTCATCAACCTGGTAAGGGTTTTCTTTTTCTTGTGGAACGTAGATGGCGTTGGCAACTTGCTGGGTGACTGGCTGGGAGTTTCAAGCAACATTCACGTCGTAATACACCGCCCGTGGACCCTGATAACTTACATGTTTCTACATTTTGAGCTGCTCCATATCCTGTTTAACATGATTGTATTGTACGTTGGAGGTAGGCTTTTCAGCGATTTTATTGGTCAGGACAGGCTCACAGCCACCTATTTGATCGGAGGCCTTTGGGGCGCTGTATTTTATATTGTTTCATATAATATTTTTCCGGTTTTTGAGAATGTGGTTGCATTCTCCCTGGCTATTGGTGCATCAGCCTCCGTACTGGCCATATTTGTTGCTATCGCCGTTTACATGCCCAATTACCAGCTCCCTTTACTCTTGTTGGGCAGGATCAGGTTAAAGTATATCGCTATCTTTTTTGTTGTGCTAGACCTGATCAGCATTGATAAAGGAAATCCCGGTGGCCATTTGGCCCATCTCGGAGGTGCCATGTGGGGTTTTATTTATGCCACGATGTTAAAAAAAGGGAGAGACCCTGCACTTGTTATCGGGTTTTACCTTGAAAAATTTGCACGTATCTTTAAAAAGAAGAAAAGGTTTAAAGTAGAATACACCCGTGCCAGACCCATTGACGATGATGAATACAACATGCAACGGGCTGAAAAACAAAAACAGATTGACCTGATCCTGGATAAGATATCCAAAAGCGGATATGACAGCCTGACCAGGGAGGAAAAAGAATTGTTGTTCAAGGCCGGGAAGTAGCGACCGGCCATGGTAACTCCTGATCAATATGGCTCCTTTCAAACTTACTTCCGATTTCTCCCCTACCGGAGACCAACCTGAAGCGATCGGGCAGCTTGTAAGTGGAATTAACGACGGTGTTCCGTTTCAAACCCTTCTGGGTGTTACCGGATCAGGAAAAACATTCACCGTTGCAAATGTGATTGAAAAAGTGCAACGCCCCACGCTGGTATTAAGCCACAATAAAACGCTAGCAGCTCAGCTTTATGGTGAATTTAAACACTTTTTCCCGGAAAACGCGGTTGAATACTTTGTTTCCTATTACGATTACTACCAGCCCGAAGCCTACATCCCAACAACAAATACTTACATCGAGAAAGATCTTTCCATCAATGATGAAATTGAGAAATTAAGACTTAGTGCTACAAGCGCATTGCTCTCCGGTCGGCGTGATGTAATTGTGGTAAGTTCCGTTTCATGTATTTATGGTATTGGCAATCCGGATGATTTCCACGAAAATATCATCCATATTACAATTGGGATGGTTATAAGCAGGAATAAACTACTGCACAGGCTTGTGAACAGCTTGCACAGCAGGACCACCACAGAGTTCAAAAGGGGTACCTTCCGCGTTCAGGGTGATACGGTGGATATATTTCCTGCTTATGCAGACAAAGCATTCCGTGTACTGTTTTGGGGGGATGAGATAGAAAGCATTGAGTCGTTTAATCCGTTAAGCGGTGCTACTTATGATAAACTGGATCATCTGACGGTATATCCGGCGAATATTTTCGTAACATCAAGTGACAGGATGCAGGCGGCCATCCGCAGCATCCAGGATGACCTTGTGGAGCAGATCGCTTTCCTGAAGAATAACGGCAAGGAATTTGAAGCCAAACGGCTTGAAGACAGGGTCAACTATGATATGGAAATGATGCGGGAACTGGGATACTGCCCAGGAATTGAGAACTACTCCAGGTATTTTGATGGTAGGAAGCCCGGCTCGCGCCCCTTCTGTCTGCTCGACTATTTTCCGGAAGACTACCTGATGGTTGTGGATGAAAGCCACGTGACCATATCACAGGTTCACGCCATGTATGGAGGCGACTTTTCAAGAAAAAAAAACCTGGTGGAATATGGTTTCCGGTTACCGGCGGCACTGGATAACAGACCGTTGAAGTTTGCCGAATTTGAAAACCTGATGCGTCAGGCGATCTTTATCAGTGCTACCCCTGCCGACTATGA
>SLNX01000162.1 GCA_007132825.1 Bacteroidales bacterium
CCGACCCGGTATCGGCATCACAAACCGGAACGGGAAAATACATTTACGGATTCCTGATCGGGGTGATCACCATCCTGATTCGTGTCGTGAATCCGGCATACCCTGAAGGAATGATGCTTGCTATCCTGTTCATGAATGTGTTTGCTCCACTTATTGATCATTACGTGGTAGCCGCCAACATCAAACGCAGGATGAACAGGCTTAAGAAAGCAGAACTAACAATTCAAACATAAACCTGAAAAAAAGAACACCATGTCAAATCGTTATGTGTTTATATATGCTTCCGCAATGGTAGTGATCGTGGCACTGGTATTGTCATCCGCCGCTACACTGCTCAGGCCTTTGCAGGAGCGAAACATGCGCATAGAAAAGATGCAGAACATCCTTGCTGCGATCAATATCCCTGCGCCAAGGGCCGAAGCGGAGACTTTGTTCGACCGTTATGTGACCACCACCAAGATTGTGAATTCCCTCGGTGAAGAGCTGGAAGGAGATGCTTTCGAGGTTGAACTGCAGGATGAAAACCGCAAGGACATTGCAGACCGTCAACTCCCTGTTTTTATTGCGGAAGTTGATGGAGAAGTTTTTTACATCGTTCCATTAAGGGGTAATGGCCTCTGGGGCCCAATCTGGGGGTATGTCGGACTGCAGTCGGACCTGGTCACCATTGCAGGAGCTAATTTTGACCATGCCAGCGAAACACCCGGGTTGGGTGCAGAGATCGCTGACAGGGAATTTCAGGAGCAGTTTCCCGGCAAACGGATCTTCGATGAGGCAGGCAACTTCAGGCCTGTAAGGGTCATCAAAGGGAGGGCTGCTCCCGACGATCCGCATGCCGTCGACGGAATCAGCGGAGGAACGATAACATCGAATGGTGTGACCAACATGCTGCGCGACGGTCTGAAAGTTTATCAATCTTACTTTGAAAAAATCAGGACATCATGAGCGAAACAACAAATAGCAAAACACAAAAAGAACCCTTATTCTCAAAGAAGAACCAAAAATTGCTTAGCAATCCGTTGAATAAGGACAATCCGATCACGGTTCAGGTGCTTGGGATATGTTCGGTACTGGCCATCACAGTCCAGATGAAGACATCGCTTGTTATGGCCATTTCCGTGGTGGCCGTAATGGGCTCGGCAAACCTGATCATATCACTTCTGCGAAAAGGGATTCCGCCACGCATTCGAATCATCGTGCAGCTTACGGTGATCGCAGCACTTGTGATTTTGGTAGACCAGATACTCAAGGCCTTTGTATATGACGTAAGCCGCCAGCTTTCTGTGTTTGTCGGTCTGATCATTACCAACTGCATCATCATGGGAAGGTTGGAGGCCTTCGCCCTTAATAACAAACCCTGGCCATCATTCCTTGATGGTATTGGGAATGCCGCCGGATATGCCTGGGTGCTGCTCGCCGTTGGGTTTTTCCGCGAGCTGCTGGGTTCAGGAACCCTCTTTGGATACCAGATGATACCCAATGTCTTTTATGAATTTGGTTATGAAAACAATGGATTCATGATCCTGCCACCGATGGCACTGATCACTGTTGGGGTAATTATATGGGTACACCGTTCCAGGGAACGTGACCTGGTCGATATCAGTTAGCAATATGGATGTTAAAAAATAAAACTTAATTCAGATGCAAGAATTAATCAACATATTTGTAAAGTCTGTCTTTATAGACAACATGGTATTTGCCTACTTCCTGGGCATGTGTTCCTACCTGGCAGTTTCACGAACTGTTAATACAAGTGTAGGACTGGGAGCCGCTGTTATTTTTGTACTGGGTATCACCGTACCGCTCAACTACCTTCTCGAGAATTTCGTGCTTGGACGGGGCGCGCTGTCCTGGCTGGGACCTCAGTTTGCAGGTGTTGACCTCAGCTTTCTAACCTTTATCATGTTTATCGCTACCATTGCTGCCATGGTACAACTGGTTGAGATGATCATCGAAAAGGCCAGCCCTACGCTGCATAGCTCTCTCGGGATATTTTTGCCACTTATTGCTGTAAACTGTGCCATTCTGGGTGGATCACTCTTTATGCAGGAGCGTAATTTCGCCAACCTTGCCGAAGCTACCTCTTTTGGGTTGGGCAGCGGAACAGGATTCTTCCTGGCCATTGTTGGCATTGCTGCCATACGTGAAAAGATCAGGTACTCAAATGTACCGGCGCCACTAAGAGGCCTGGGGATCACATTTATCCTCACCGGACTGATGGGCATCGCCTTTATGAGCTTTATGGGTATTGAACTTTAAAACATAATCAGAAAAATTACGATCATGATAATCTTAGAAGCAGGAACCATTTGGGTAATTACATTAAGCGTCACAATGTTTCTGGTGCTTATTCTGGCATTGGTGAGTGTGCTTTTGTATGCTAAGGAAAAATTGGTGCCTTCCGGGCCGGTAAAGATCAGGATCAACGATGAAAAGGAAATGGAGGTAAATTCAGGGGATACACTCCTGACAACCCTTTCCCAGGAATCAATCTATCTTCCCAGTGCTTGTGGAGGTGGAGGAACATGTGCCATGTGCAAATGCCAGATCCTGGATGGTGCCGGAGACATTTTGCCAACAGAGGTGGGCTACTTTACCCGCAAAGAGATTCAGGATAAATGGCGTTTGAGCTGCCAGGTCAAGGTCAAACAGGATCTTGACATCAGAGTTCCGAAAGAAATATTCGGAATTAAAAAATGGGAATGTGAAGTGGTTTCTAATAAGAATGTGGCTACTTTTATTAAGGAGTTTGTTGTAAAACTTCCGGAGGGAGAGGAGCTTGACTTCCAGTCTGGTGGATATATTCAGATTGACGTGCCCCCTTGTGAAGTGGAGTTCAAGGATATGAAAGTTGAGGAGAAATTCCGTGAAGATTGGGACAACCTGAAAATGTGGGACCTTAAAATGGTAAACTCTGAGCCAATCTTCAGGGCCTATTCAATGGCGAACCATCCCGCAGAAGGAAACATCATCAAACTAAACATCCGTATCGCCACCCCACCCTGGGATAAGAAGAAAAACAAGTTCATGAATGTGAATCCCGGAATCTGCTCTTCCTACATTTTTGCGCGTAAGCCTGGCGATAAAGTCACAATTTCCGGACCTTATGGCGATTTCTTTATTAAGGATACCGAACGGGAAATGGTTTATATCGGCGGTGGTGCCGGAATGGCCCCCTTACGTTCACATATCTTCCATCTGTTTCACACATTAAAAACCGGAAGAAAAGTATCATACTGGTATGGAGCACGCTCTAAAAGGGAGATATTTTATGAAGAGGACTTCCGCAAGATCGAAAAGGAGTTTCCAAACTTTACCTTCAACATTGCATTATCTGAACCTTTGCCGGAAGACAATTGGGACGGATATACCGGTTTCATACACCAGGTTGTGCTCGACAACTACCTGAGCGGGCATTCCGAGCCGGAAGAGGTGGAGTACTACCTTTGTGGACCACCCATCATGAACGAATCTGTTCTGACTATGCTGGACAACCTGGGTGTGCCTGAAGAAAACATTGACCTTGACGATTTTGGAGGTTAATTTTACAGCCCTGTTTTGCAGGGCTTTTTTATAATGTTTCCCGGGAAATGACAAAAAAACGTTTCAACAAGGCTGGAAAAGTTATTTGGGTGGGATTTTTTGCCAACCTTACCCTTACGCTGCTAAAACTGGTTGCCGGTATACTTGGAAGAAGTGCTGCCATGGTTGCCGACGGAATCCACTCCGTCACCGATATCATTACTGACCTGGTGATTGCCGGTAGCCTGAAAGTTGCAGCCAGACCCAGCGACGGTAATCACAAATATGGTCACGGCAAAGTTGAAACACTGGCTGCCGCCTTTGTTGGAGGCGTTCTTTTCCTGGTTGGAGCTGGTATACTGTATTCCGGTGCTGTAAAAATTATCGGTCATTTCAGCGACAGTCCGCTGCAGCGTCCTGGCATGATTGCACTTTATGCGGCACTCTTTTCCATAGCCGTAAAGGAGGTTTTATTCCGTTATACCCTTGTTTGGGGTAAACGTATTGATAGCAGTGTGCTAAAAGCCAACGCCTGGCACCACAGAAGCGACGTGTATTCTTCCCTGGGTACACTATTGGGCATTGCAGGAGCCATCTTTCTCGGACAGCAATGGGTTATACTTGACCCCATCGCAGCTGTAATTGTAAGCTTTTTTATCTTTAAAGTGGCTGTAAGCATCATCCGTGAAGCCCTCCTGGAACTGATTGAAACCTCTTTGCCTCAAAAAAAGGAGAAGGAGATTCTTGAAATTGCACGCAATGTGAAGGGTGTTTACAATCCGCATGACCTGAAAACAAGAAAAATTGGCAGCAACATTGCCATAGACCTGCACATACACATCAAACAAGATCTGAACATAAAAGAAGCACATGATATCACCGTTTGTCTGGAAAAGAAACTCAGGCAACGTTACGGCGAAGACACACATATTTCGGTACGCACCGAACCACTGGTAGGTTGAGGTTAGAGGTTGGAGGTTGGAGGTTAGAGGTTAGAGGTTGGATGAACCAAAATAATTTTTTCTTTGCGTTCTTGCGCCTCTGCGGTGATAAAAAGGAATAAACCGCTAAGACGCAGGAAACGTAAAAGATATAAGCAACAACAGATAATCGACAATAATAAACAATGAAAAAAACATTTCTCACGCTAACGGTTTTACTGATTATGGCGGCCTGCCAGTTCCCTGGCAGGGGTCCCCAGATGATCACCATTCGGGGAGTTGTGTTTGGCACCTATTATTCCATTATCTATTATGATGAGGAAGCCAGGGTGTTGCAGGAAGAGATAGACAGTATTTTCCAGGATTTTAACAGTTCTATGTCGTTCTACGATCCGCAATCCATATTGTCGCGGATTAATAGAAATGAACCGGTTCAGTTAGATGAATATTTTAAAACCGTTTTTAAGCGGTCACAGGAAATTTCAAAAGAAACCGATGGTGCTTTTGATGCAACCGTTTTTCCGCTGGTTAATGCCTGGGGTTTCGGAGTGGATCAGCGGGCATCAATGACAGAAGAAA
>SLNX01000074.1 GCA_007132825.1 Bacteroidales bacterium
GATGAAATTTGCCGGTGCTGACGACGTGATCTTTTCAACTACCGGTTATACCGGATCAGGTGGCTGCGAAATCTATTTCCGCAACGCCGATGGCGAAAAGATCTATGATGCCGTAATGGAGGCAGGCAAAGAGTTTGGCATCAAGCCAATCGGTCTGGCTGCCCGCGACACCCTGCGCCTTGAAGCAGGACTTTGCCTGTATGGCAATGATATCGACGACAGCACCTCCCCCATCGAAGCCGGACTGGGATGGGCTACCAAGTTTACAGATACAAAAGATTTCGTGAACCGCGAAAACCTACTGAAACAAAAAACCGAGGGGGTTACCCGGCGCCTTGTTGGTTTTGAGGTACTCGAACGCGGCATTCCCCGTAAAGGATACAACATTCTGGACGCAGAAGGAAACACGATCGGACAGGTAACTTCAGGAACCATGTCGCCCACCTTGAAAAAACCGATTGGCATGGCATATGTGCAAAAGCCTTTTTCAAAGGCAGATACCGAAATCTTCCTGGAGGTCAGAAACAAATCATTGAAAGCCAAAGTAGTGAAGCTTCCATTTTACAAAAAATAAATAGCACTTATCCATTACGGGTAACACCAAATTGCGAATGGATCATGTATTCAGAAACCGGTGATCACAGTATTCACGTTTGCTTTTCTCCCCTTTCCTGGCCAATTTTCAGGCAAGATGATGCCTTGGTCATCATTACAGATATTTTCCGGGCCACTTCAGCCATCTGTGCGGCCTTTCAAAATAAAGTTGAAGCTATCATTCCGGTTGAAACCATTGCCGAAAGTGAGGAATATAAGCGTAAAGGTTATATTTGTGCCGGAGAGCGCGATGGAAAAACGATTGCCTGTGCCGATTTCGGCAACTCACCTTTCAATTTCATGAATCCGGAACTCAGAGACAAGACCATCGTAATGAATACCACCAATGGCACGAGGGCCATAAAAACCGCTGTGGAAGGAAATAATACCGTGGTTATTGGCGCCTTTACCAACCTGGATTCCGTGGTTGGTTTTGCAATGAATCAGCAAAGAAACGTGATCATTTTTTGCGCAGGCTGGAAAGACCGGTTTTGCACCGAAGACAGTTTATTCGCAGGTGCAGTGGTTTCCAGACTCATTGAGGAGGGAAATGGAAAGTTTCATACCATGTGCGACTCTGCCATCGCCAGTGCCGACCTATGGAGCATCGCCAAAAACGATCTGCGAGGTTATATTGAAAAAGTGGCACATCGTCACCGCCTGAAAAAGCTCGGACTGGATGATGTGATTCCCTACTGCTTGGAAATGAATACTACTTCCTGCCTGCCAATTTATAAGGATGACCGTTTGGTAGCCTATGATTATTTATCATTATAACGAAGCAGCATGAAGTGAAGGATCTGTTGGGTATTTTATCCACAAATTCACACAAATTATTTCTCAAATTTTCGCAAATTAAATTTCATTTTTGTTATTGATCCGCGTTAACCCGTTGCATCCGTTTGATCTGCGTTCTATTTGATCATATGGAATACGGATGCCGCTGATGCAACCGATTAATTCTAATAAAAATCATCATTTCAATTTCAATTTCAATCTTAACCTTAATTAAAATATAATATATATATTTACAAATTAATTAAATTTTAATGTCGTTAAAATATGAAAAGATTATTTTGTTTAATTAATTTCAGATATTTAATGGTAGTGGGTGTCCTGCTGTTTGTGTCCTCAACCGCATTACCCTTTGGTTTTTTTGCGCACCGAACCATTAACCGAATGGCCGTATTTGGTCTGCCTCCCGAAATGATCGGTTTGTACAAACACCATATTGAATTCATTTCAGAACGCTCAATAGACCCCGACAAGCGTGCACATGCCGTTCCGGGAGAAGCACAGCGTCATTACATCGACATCGATCACTTCGGGCCGGAACCATTTGAAAAGATGCCACGCCTCTGGAATGATGCTGTTGAAAAGTTTTCGGAAGACACGCTTCAGAAATACGGGGTACTTCCCTGGCACATCGACGTGATGATGCGCAGGTTGCAGCGCGCTTTCGTTGAGCAGGACATTGATCGGATCGTACTGCTTTCGTCACACCTGGGCCATTACATTGCCGATGCCTGCACCCCGCTGCATACCACAAAACATTACAACGGACGTACCCCCGAGGAACGAGGCATCCACGCATTGTGGGAAAGCCGGTTGCCGGAACTCTTTAGCAGTTCATACAGTTTCTTTGGCGGAAGGGCCGAATATGTTTCAAATCCGCTTGAAAGGGCCTGGGAGCTGATAGAGATCAGTCATCTGAAAGTGGATACAATATATATTGTCTATGACAGTTTGATGATCCATTTCCCGGCCGACTTAAGGTATGCACATGAAATGAGAGGCCAGGCTTTCAACCGGGTTTTTTCCCGCGATTTTTCCAGTGCATTCCACGACGCAATGGATCATATGGTTGAAAGGCAGATGCGTATGGCGGCAAAAGCTACGGCAGACTTCTGGTTTACCGCCTGGGTAAATGCCGGACAACCCGATCTGCAACCCATGCAACGAAAAAGCATTTCACAAAAAATGATGCGCCTCCTTCGAAATGAAGAAGAAAAATGGAACAAGTCAAAGGAGCCCACCTCAAGATATGAACCTGAATAAATCGTTAATATTTTGTTTTTTATCAAAGTTTTGCATCAAAGTCGTATTTTTGTAAAAACAATCACCTTTTCCAATTAATCAGCAAATCAGCAAATCAACAAATCAACAAATCAACAAATCAACCAAAATGGGTTATATAAATTTTGACAAAACACAACTTATAAACCTTGAGTATTCCCTGAACAAGGAACTGGTTCGTTCTAACCGGTCAGGATCCTTCTCCTGTGTTACCATTCTCGGCTGCAATACGCGAAAGTACCATGGCCTGATGATTGCACCCCAACCACAGCTTGACGGGGAAATGCACGTACTCCTATCCATGGTGGATGAAACCGTAATCCAGCGCGATGCCGCCTTCCATCTTGGTGTAAACAAATATCCGGACTCTTTTCATCCCAAAGGTCACAAATATGTCAGGGACTTTTCTGCAGATGTCATTCCCGTTGTTACCTATCGCGTCGGTGGCGTCGTGCTGACAAAGGAAACGATGTTTGTAACTGAAAAAGAGATGGTACTCATTCGATACACCCTCGTTGAAGCGCAATCCCCTACCCGACTCCGCCTGCAGCCATTTCTTGCATTCAGAAACATACACAGGTTAAGCAAGCGCAACATCGACCTGAACACAAAATATGAGAATGCTCCTAACGGGATAAAGGTGAAGATGTATGAAGGATACTCTGATCTTTTCCTTCAGTTATCGAAAAAACAGGGAGAATATGTACATGCTCCCGACTGGTACAACGACCTGGAATACATCCGTGAAAAGGAACGCGGATACGAACATCATGAGGACCTGTACGTTCCCGGTTTTTTTGAAATACCAATCAAAAAGGGTGAAAGCATCATTTTTGCGGCCTCCACATCACAGGTACACCCAGGCTCATTGTCGCGATTATTCAACGGTGAAGTTAAAAAGCGACGCAAAAGGGATTCTTTTGAGAGCTCGCTGATGAATGCCGCTGAACAGTTTTTTGTGCACGATAAGGGCAGGGTTTCCATCAATCAGGGTTATCCCTGGCATGACTACTCCGGTCGCTTCACGTTTATTTCCTTACCCGGATTGTCATTAGCTGCCGGACAAAAGGATATTTGCAGGAAAGTCATTGAAGAGATGTTGTCGCGCCTCGTGGGCCCGCTTTTTCCGGAATCATATAAATTCCAGCAGCCTGTTTTTGATGCAGCCGACACCTCCTTGTGGTTCTTCCGCAGCCTGCAGCTATGTTACCCCAAAACGGCCAAAAGCAAGCTTTGGACAGAATTTGGTCCGGAGATGAAGCAAATACTTGAAGGATATCATTCCGGACAAGTAAAAGGTGTTAAAGTGGATGACAATGGCCTGCTTTTCATTGATCCTTCAGCTCCCGGTTTAAGCTGGATGAATGCCGTTTCGGGTCAGCAACATCATACGCCCAGGTATGGCTATCTGGTTGAAGTAAATGCGCTATGGTACAATGCCATTTCGTTTGCACTGGAATTGGCAAAAACTGCAAAGGACAAAGCGTTTGCTGACAAATGGAAAGAGATTGTCAAAAAAATCCGTAATTCTTACAAACAGGTTTTCTGGCTTGAGGAGGGAAATTATCTTGCCGATTATGTCTTTTCTGATAAGAAGGATGTCAGCATTCGGCCAAACCAGGTCATTGCGGTTGCAATGCCCTACTCTCCACTTTCAGAGATGGAGTGCAAACAAGTGCTGGATATGGTCGTCAAGCGTCTGTTAACCCCCCGGGGCATTCGTAGCTTATCACCGGATGATCCAAGATACAAAGGCCGATACATGGGCGACACCTATGCACGTGATGCTGCCCTGCATCAGGGTAGTGTCTGGGTGTGGCTATTGGGCTTTTTTGCTGATGCCTGGTTTAAAGTTTATGGTTCAGATGGTATCGATTTTATTGAAAAGTATTACAAAGGTTTTGAAGAAACCTTAACAGAAGCAGGCATAGGAACTGTCTCAGAGATTTTTGACGGAGACCCGCCACATCACCCGGCAGGAGCCATTTCCTATGCTGCCAGCGTGGCAGAATTGCTCCGGATTGGAAAAATGATCGAAACCATCAAAAATAAAAAGCCAAAAACTAAATAACCAAACCATTTTATATTTCGGAACACAGGTCAAGCCCTGTGTCTACAAACGGTTTATATATGAAACGCCCATGACAGGATTTTTGACACACAGGGGGATGATTATCGATTGTCGATTTTCGATAATCGATTAAGATAATTCGAAGGGTTCGCGGAACAAAAGCCATATACGACTAAACAACTAAACGACTAAACAACTAAACGACTAAAC
>SLNX01000027.1 GCA_007132825.1 Bacteroidales bacterium
CCCGGCCTCTGAGAGGTAAACATCCTTAACCGGCTGACCATTTTCGTCACGTTGACGCATGTCGGTAAGGGTGAGTTGTACACCCTTGTTGAGGTATGACAGTTCACGCAGACGGTTTGTCAGGATCTCGTAGTTGAAGGTAATGGTTTGAAAAATGGAGGCATCGGGAAAGAATGTTACTTTGGTGCCGCGGATGTCGGTTTCTCCTGCTTGTTTTACTGCGAATTGCGGTTTGCCTTGCCTGTATTCCTGAACATAGATCTTATTGTCGCGATGCACTTCAACAAGCATATGCTGTGAAAGTGCGTTAACACAGGAAACACCAACACCGTGCAAACCTCCCGACACTTTGTAGGTGTCCTTGTCAAATTTACCGCCGGCGTGGAGTACGGTCATTACAACCTCAAGGGCGCTTCGTCCCTCCTTTTCGTGAATGTCAACGGGGATACCCCGTCCGTTGTCAATGACGGTAACGGATCCATCTTCGTTGATCACTACATCTATCTGATCGCAATAGCCTCCCATCGCTTCATCGATGGAGTTGTCAAGTACCTCATATACCAGGTGATGAAGACCTTTGCTGCTAACGTCGCCAATGTACATGGCCGGACGTTTCCTTACTGCTTCAAGTCCTTCCAGCTCCTGTATGCTGGCCGCGTCATAATTAATTTTCTCAACCTCGATAGGCTTATTGGGTGCCTTCATATTCTATCTCTTTTTAATAACATGCAAAGGTAACCTTTTTTCCCGTGTTAATATAGAAAAAAAGGGCTTTTTTTTAACAAAAATGCACTTTGTAAGATGTTAAAAAACAGAATATTGCGCCTCAATGTTAATAAGAGCGGATCATAACGGGAAACGGGTTAAAAAAACCGGTCAAAATGGGTTAAAATGCATAGCTGATACCACCAAGAACTCCAAATCCTTGCGTGGGATAAAACGACCACATTTCGTAGGATTGGTTTTGGATGTTGTAGAAGTTCAGAAAGACCGACAGGATCTTTGTGTAGCGATACTCAATCCCCACGTTTGAATCCAGTACAAAGTCATAAAGTTTATAATAATCTGGTTCTTGATCAACTGAAACTATGTTTTGCCCCCAGGTTTCGCCCCTGCCAATGAGGTTGGCATTGAGAATGATCTTGTCTTGAATGTTGTACCTGGCGTTGAATTCAAGTGTATAGGATGGCTTATGCAACGCGTGCAACAATTCAGTTAGGTTATAGTCGAAGTAGTTTCCGGTAACCCCCACCGACAAGCGTTCGCCAAGTCGGCTTTGGATCGATCCGCGTACGTTTAGCCGAGAAATGTCATCATAGGAGACCAGGAAACGTGAATCGAATGCAAGTGGTGGCATGGAAGGCCACAATCCGGTAATGAAAAAGGGATAATTATCAATCTTGCTGTTGGATACGGAAAAATCGAAGGACACAACATCCCTCACTGACCCTTTCAGGCCACCACCAATCTCTGATCGGTGGTTTGAGAAAGCGAGCTCCGAACCGTTGGGGTTCATGAATGGGTTGGTTTGGGTAAGTTGTCGCAGGCTTTGCCTTTCCAGTCCGCCCTGTAGCCCCATGTAAAAGATCAGCCGCTGCGGAATTATGGATGCCTCAATCCGTGCAAGCGGCCATGCGCGCATGTAGTATGAGCCGTTGTTGTCTTCTACAGAGACGTTGGCCCCCAGCTCCAGGTTCAGGTGATTATATTCAGCATAAACGGTGGGTTCCACTTTGTATATGCCGGCATGATCCTTATGTGTGAAAGCAAATGTTCTTTCGTTGTAAAAATAGTTTGCCGACAGATCAAGCTGAAGATAAAGTTTTGAAGCCAATCCAAAGGGATCGCGTGAGGCTTCTCTGCCAATCATGGCCTGTGCTCCAAAAAGATGCTCGGTAGCATCATAGCGGTCTGCCAGCCAGTAATGATTGAGTCCGAATTGCATTCTTGTCTTTGATGAATCGCTGTGGTGTGTGCCAAAAGAAACACTGGAAGACAGAAAGTCAAACCTTTGTTTATCTCCCAAGGTGTTTATGTCGGGAATAAGCTCAGGCTGACCGGCAAACTTTTCAGGCATTCCGTAATACCTGACCACATCACGGTTAAAAAGCACCTGTCCGTCCAGGGAGGTGTTCCTGAAGAATCTGGTTCCGTAAAGGTGGGCTTTGTTCTTACTAAAAGTGCTGTGTTCATAATCCTGGATATCCTTTCCTGAAGAGCGATGTTTGAGGTGGACGCCAAGTGCGTACTCGTTCGACCGGAGCGTGTTGTAAAACCCTTCAAAATAGGGCGTTTGATAAGATCCATAACCAGCTTTTACCAAGCCTTTGTAGAGTCTGGGAAGCGGTTCGCCACGCATCCTGGCCGGTGTAAGTTGTTCAGGAACAAACCGGGTAACCAGCTTTCGAGGCTGTATGGCATAATTAAAATCCATGTCTACCGTAAGGGTGTCTGCAATAACAGGATTTATGTTGATCTTGAATGCGTCCGAAATGCTGGGTTCGTAAGGCGCCACAACTTGTATCTCGTCAATTTCCAACGGCCTTTGAGCCAACAGATCGGTAACAGCCAGATGTGCAAAAATTGCTGTAATGGCGATATAATATGCTATCTTTCTCATAATGAGAGTTTTTGTCTTTTTTATTGTCCAAATTCAATTTCCAGGGTGTCGGTTTCCCTGATTTGTTGCATGCTTTGTTCCATTTCAATGATGAAGTCCAGTTTGTTCTGTGCTTCCCTTCTGATTTCAGCACCGTCATAATTATCGATGATGCTCTGCAGTGTATGTTTTGCCTGAAAGGCGTTGTCTTTTTCAAGGTAGACGTCTGCCAGCAGCAGGAAGGTTCTTGCCAGCCAGTAATCGTATGCCGTAAGCTTGCTGACATACTCAAATATCTGCTGTTCGGCTTCTTCATAATCCCCTTGCTTAAAGGTGATCAGGGCGAGATTGTACATTGCCTCAGCGGCCCTCAGGTTTTCAGTCAGGTTTTTTGTCTTTGTCAGTGACTCGATGGCAATTTCATGCTGATTCAGCTGCTTTGCAGACAGCCCCCTGATGAGGTGTGCTTCCTGTTCTGCTTCGGTCGTTATTTTGTCAATGTTCAGAACAGCCTGGGCTGCATCCAGGGCTTCGGCATGTCGTTCCAGGTTGTAGTTGGAGCGCATGATACCGGTACGTGCAGTTAACATGTTGGCGCGGATGGATGCATGTTCTGCCAATTGACTGTAGTAGCCGAGTGCTTGCTCAAAATGTCCCATTTGAAACTTTATCCCGGAGGCGCGCAGCAGGGCATTTTCAAGAAATTTCGTCCTGGGGCTTTCCACAACAAACCGGTATCCCTCATACGCCCGTTGCAGCTGATCACCGCGGAAATAGCATTCGGAGCGATAGAACTGCGCGTTTACAGCGAAGAAGCCTTCGGGAAATCGTTCCAGGTAACTAGAGAAGCTCTGGATTGCACTGTTGCAGTCTCCTTGCAGATAGCGGTTTTCGGCAGCCTGATAAGTTAGTGAATCCTGCTGCGCCGTTGTAATGTCTGCAATGCCTAAATCTTGTGTCAGCTGAACAAACTCTTCAACCCGGTCAAGGTCTACATAGATCACCTGCATCGCTGCCAGGGCCTCCTGTGCCTGCGATGTTGCAGGAAATTTCCGGATCACCTCCCTGAACATGTTCAAAGCCAGTTCATCTTCGTTGTTGTTGTAATGTATAAGGCCTGTTTTGAGCATGGCACTTTGCACATAAGTACTGTTTGGATGCTGATTCATTACATAACCGAAGTATTCACCTGCTTTTTGGCTGTTATTCAGGATGAGGTAGCTATTGGCGATTTCATACTTGCTGTCGTCAACAAATGTGGACTGGGGGAAGTCATTGATGACCAAATTCATGGTGGCAATCTTTTCTTCGAAGTTGCCAAGGATACCAAACACAAGCCCTTTCTGAAAGACAGCATAATCGGTGTCCAGAACGTTCATTTCAATGGCCCTGTCGTAAAAAGCCATTGCATTACGATAATCTTTATTGATGAAATAGGAGTCTGCAACACGCAGCACTGCGTCGTTAATCAATCTCCGGTCTTCATCACCTGCCCTGATGAATGTCCTGAAGGCAGGTATGGCAGCGGCGTATGACTTTTGTTTAAAGTGAGTATAGCCGATAGAGTAGTTGGCCCGGTTGAAATAATTCAGCGACCTGGCAGCCGGCGATGCAAGAAATTTCTGATGGGCACTCCTGGAATTGTCGTACTGTTCGAGCCTGAAATATGCTTCTCCTGTCCAGTAAAAACTCGACGCCAGGAGCAACCTGTTTTCCTGATGCACCTGGGTTTTCCTGAAATGGTTGATGGCATTTTGGAAATCACCGTTATTGAAAAGCTCTATTCCCCTGAAATAGGTCACCCTTTGATAGGCTTCACGCAGCCGGGGAGTGTCAAGTGTCGTATTCTCAAGTGACTCAAGTGCGTCTTTGTAGTTACGGGTGGTCAGGTAAAGGTCTACAAGATAGGTGTAGGCTTCTTCACGTCGCGGGGAGTCGGGATATTTATTGATATACTTGGTAAATGACAGGATCGCCTCATTATATGGATCATAGGAAAGTTCGAAGGAGAGAAGGGCATATTTAAACAGCGATTCCTGGGCAATCTCCTCCATGTAGTCCATTTGGTATGCTTCCCGAAAGGCGTTTCTGGCAAACCGTTTCTGGTTGGTTTGTACGTAGCTGTATCCCAGGTGGAAATAAGCGTTTTGCGCCAATGCTCCTCCCTCTGTTGTGACCCGTTCAAGGTGGGGGATTGCTTCCGCAAAAGCGCCTGTAATAAAATAGGCAAATCCGATTTGATAGTGATCTTCCTGGCTGGCAGCTGTTCCTGCATCATCCATGTAGGTTTTAAGATAGGGGATTGCCAGTTCATATTC
>SLNX01000194.1 GCA_007132825.1 Bacteroidales bacterium
AAACAAAGAACAATAAACAAAGAACAATAAACAAAGAACAAAAAAACATGAATACGCTGGAGCAGACATTGAGAAGCAGGGAAAACATTTACAGCGGCATGGCTGAAACCATTGCATCAAGGCTGTATGATGTCAGGAAAGAGGGCATAAAGGACAGCCTGAGCGGCTTCCTTAACCAGGTACATAGGTTGGAAGAGGTAACTACTGTCAGAGGCATCAGTTTCATTAACGACAGCAGGGCAACAAATGTAAATGCAACCTGGTACGCGCTTGAAAGCATGCAACGTCCAGTGATCTGGATCGCAGGGGGACAGGATAACGGCAATAACTATGATGAGTTGAAAGACTTGGTAGAAGAGAAGGTGAAGGCAATCATCTGCCTGGGAGCTGACAACAGCAATATTCGCAGTTACTTTCAAAACAAAGTGGACCTATTGATTGAAACAACGGACATTAGTGAAGCTGTTCATGCAGCTTATGGCCTGGGGCAACCGGGAGATATCGTTCTGCTTTCGCCCGCCTGTGCAAGTTTTGACTTGTTTGACAATTATGCTGAAAGAGGGGAACGATTCAAACAAGCGATATTTGGCCTTTAAGTTTAAACCACTAAACAACCAGATACAAAATGCAAACGATAATGAAACATCTTAAGGGGGACCGAACCATATGGGTGGTTGTATTCTTCCTTTATATTGTTTCCATACTTGCTGTTTACAGTTCAACAGGTACCCTGGCTTACCGTTTCCGGGCAGGTAATACCGAATACTATTTGTTGCGCCATTTTATCATTATCCTTTTAAGTGTTGGTTTGCTTTATATTAGTCATAATATAAAATACAGGTATTATTCAACACTATCGCAAATTGCGCTTTATGTCGCAATCCCGTTGCTAATCTTTACCCTTTTCAGGGGTACAACCATTCACGAGGCGAGTCGTTGGATTACCCTGCCAATTATAAATCTAAGCTTTCAAAGTTCCGACTTTGCCAAGCTTGCATTAATTATGTACCTGGCTCGTATGCTTACACGCCGACAGGATTACATATCAAATTTTCACACCTCCTTTTTGCCAATGGTTTTTCCGGTAATTATCGTTTGCGCGTTAATTATGCCGGCAAACTTTTCCACTGCAGCCGTTTTATTTGTCTCTTCCGTTGTTTTAATGTTTATCGGGAGGGTTCAGGTAAGACATCTTGCAGCTTTGCTGGGCGTAAGCATTGCAGGGGCTGCAATTATGATTATCATACTGAGCAGCATGCCGGAAAGTGGCAGGGTGGAAACCTGGCAAAACAGGATCAACAGCTTCACAAGTAAAGAGCAAGCCAATACCTACCAGGCTGATCAGGCAAAAATTGCCATTGCAACGGGAGGGATCTTAGGTAAAATGCCGGGAAACTCAACACAGCGAAACTTTCTTCCCCAGGCATATTCCGACTTTATTTATGCCATAATCATTGAGGAATACGGTCTTGTCGGCGGGTTTACCGTACTGTTACTGTATTTAATTCTATTGTACAGAGGGATTCGTATTGCGCACAAGAGTCCGGGCACATTTGGGGCACTACTGGCAGCCGGACTCAGCTTCAGCCTGGTATTTCAGGCGATGGTAAACATGGCAGTGGCCGTTAACCTTTTACCCATAACAGGTCAGCCATTGCCTCTTGTCAGTATGGGGGGAACATCACTCTGGTTTACGAGCTTATCAATTGGCATTATCCTGAGTGTTAGCAGAAGCATTGAGGAGGAACAAACCGGGACTGAAAACATGCAGAAAACAGATGAGTAAGGATAAACAACATAGCACACTTAAAGTAATCATTGCCGGCGGGGGTACAGGAGGTCATGTGTTTCCCGCTATTGCCATAGCTACAGCATTAAAGAAAAAAGTAATTGATGCGCGCATCCTCTTTGTTGGAGCAAAAGGACGTATGGAGATGCAAAAAGTACCGGAAGCGGGTTTCCATATTATCGGGCTTGATATTGCAGGGTTGCAGCGCAGGCTGACATGGAAAAATTTTTTACTCCCCTGGAAAGTGCTTAAGAGCATACGAGGAGCTAAAAAGATTGTAAGGCGGTTCAGACCGGATGTTGTGATAGGTGTTGGTGGATACGCCAGCGGTCCTTTATTGTGGGCAGCCAAAAGAGAGCAAATTCCTATGCTTATTCAGGAGCAAAACTCCTTTCCGGGACTAACCAATCGCCTGTTGGGCAAAAAAGCGGATAAAATCTGTGTAGCCTATGAAAACATGGAGAAATACTTTCCAAAACAGAAGCTTTACATTACGGGTAATCCAATCAGGGAAGAGGTTGTGAGTATTGAAGGCAAACGGGAAGAGGCGCTTGATTATTTCGGACTCAGCGGAGATGGCCCGGTTCTGCTGGTAACGGGTGGCAGTTTGGGAGCACGCACCCTTAACGAGAGTATGGCCATACACCTGGATGGGTTTTTAGAACAAGGGATTCGTGTAATATGGCAAACAGGCAGGTTATATTTCAGTGAGGCCCAAAGCATACAGCAGCAGCTAAAAAACCGGCAAAATGTTGCAGTGAAACAATTTATTAACAGAATGGATTATGCCTATGCAGCAGCGGATCTTGTTGTAAGCCGCGCAGGAGCTATTGCAGTATCAGAGCTCTGTGTTATCAGAAAACCAGCGATCCTTATCCCCTCCCCTCATGTTGCAGAGGATCATCAGACCAAAAATGCAATGGCGTTGGTTAATCATCATGCTGCGGTAATGATCAGGGATACAGATGCCCGTTCCATGTTGGGAGAAGAGGTCAGGGCACTCATATTTGACCAGGACAAGATGCACCGGCTTAAAGAAAGAATGGCTGCACTTTCATACAGAAATGCAGCCGGCGTTATTGCCGGGGTTGTATTAAGTATCGTAAAAACAAATTACAAAGTGATTAACGAACAGTGAAAAAACCGTTAAACGACATACAGCACATGTTTTTCCTTGGTATCGGGGGAATAGGAATGAGTGCCCTGGCACGTCACTTCCATGGCAGAGGCGTTTATGTTTGCGGTTACGACAAAACTCACTCGGATCTTACACAGGCTTTGCAAAATGAAGGCATTGATGTGTTTTATGATGATGATCCGTCACTGATCGGCTACCCCCCTGACCTGGTGGTTTATACACCCGCAGTTCCAGCAAACAACAAACTTTTCCAATACTTTCTTAACACAGCAACCCCCATCGTTAAACGGGCGAAAGTGCTGGGAATGCTCTCACAAAAAATGCCCACCATAGCTGTAGCGGGCACCCATGGCAAAACCACTATATGCGCGATGCTGACACATATCATGAAATACGCAGGAAAGCCCTGTTTGTCATTTCTTGGTGGAATCAGTCTCAACTATAACAGTAATTACATAGGGGATGCTCAAGCAGAATGGCTGATTGCTGAAGCTGATGAGTTTGACAGGTCTTTTCTGCATCTGAAACCGCAATTGGCATTGATAAGTGCTGTTGACAGTGATCACATGGATATATACGGAGACCGTCAAAAGATGTTGGAATCATTCGAACTTTTCACCCACAACATTGACCCCAACGGACAATTACTGTATCGGAAAGGGGTTGAACAAGAGCTCTCCATTCATCGGAGGGCAATAGATTACCATATCAATCCCCCGGCAGGGTACTTTTTAAAGGATATTCATATAATTGACGGCCTATACAGGGCAACCATTGACGGAGAACTCCAACTAACGGGCATCGCACTGCAACACCCTGGAAGACATAATATGGAGAATGCTCTTGGTGCTGCCGCCCTGGCACAGCTGGCAGGCATCCACCCAAACGACATCCGTGACGGACTAAATAGCTTTACAGGGGTCAGACGTCGCTTTGAAATTCACCTGCAAACAAAAAACACGGTTTATGTTGACGATTATGCGCACCATCCGGAAGAAATCACAGCATGCATCAGGTCAGCACGTGAAATGTGGCCTGATAAAAAGATTACTGGTGTCTTCCAGCCTCATCTGTTCTCGCGAACAAAAGACCTGTCAGTTCAGTTTGCTGAGAGCCTTGAGCAGTTGGATGAATTGATTCTGCTGGACATATATCCGGCCAGGGAAAAGCCAATCCAGGGTATCGATTCCAAAATAATTATCAACAAGATCAAAAAAACAGCAGCTCAACTCATGAGCAAAGAGGAGTTGGTTGATTATTTGGCGAATCAACCAACTGAAGTGGTTTTGACAATGGGTGCAGGCGATATTGACCGTTTGTGCCCCCTTATTAAGCAAAGTTTGATGCAAAAAGAATTATGATGCTGCGCAAAACACTATATGTCATTTTTTATCTTCTGGTAATAGCCGGACTGGCAGCCCTTTTTGGTTTTGCATCCAGGTACCATAAAATTACACCCTGCAGCAACGCCGACATCACAATCACAAGTGCAAGTGGCAATTATTTTATTCACTATGATGACATTATAGAATCAATTAACGCCCATCTTGACAGTCTTGAAGGTACGGTTATGACAGCTGAAAGGATGATCAACCTGCACAGGGTTATAGGCAGCAACCCGTTCGTTGCAAATGCAAATGTTTTTCGCACGGTGCAAGGAAGAGTCGGAATTGAGATCACGCTGCGTGACCCTGTTGTACGCATTGTTAACACGGACAATCAAAGCTTTTATATTGATAGTGAAGGATACATGTTTCCTTTGTCAGACAGGCACACCGCAAGGGTTATGATTGCAACAGGTCATATTGCCGCACCTTTTGTTGCCGGAGCAAATGTTAACGACACATTACCCGGCGGAAAAGAGGATGCATATTTATCAGGGCTGTTTCAGCTGGTCAGCTTTGTACATTCGGAATCTTTCTGGAGTGCATTTATTGACCATGTTTATGTAACAGCAGATGGCAAGTATGAACTGACACCCAGAAATGCAGTGCACATTATCCAATTTGGCAAAGCTGAAAGGATTGCGCATAAGTTTAAAAAACTGAAAATGTTTTATACCGGCAATCTCGCACAGAAAGGCTGGTATTATTATAGAACCATTAATCTGGAATTTAATAATCAGGTAATTTGTTCAAAATAAATAACAGTTATGGAATCATCGGAAATCATTGTTGGTCTTGATATTGGTTCAACAAAAATCGCCTGTATAGTTGGACGAAAAAACGAATACGGGAAGGTTGAAATTCTTGGAATGGGGCGGGCCGACTCATTGGGTGTGAACCGCGGTGTTGTTGAAAACATTCAATATACCGTCAACTCCATTGAGGAGGCGGTTAAAGAGGCAGGTTTAAGTTCCGACGTTGACATAAAGATTGTAAATGTAGGCATCGCCGGTCAGCACATTCGAAGCGTCCAACATCGCGGAAACATCATGCGAAACAGCGTTGACGAAGAGATAGAGCAGGTCGATGTGGACAATCTTGTTGAAAACATGTATAAACTAGCCCTTCCCCCTGGTGAAGAGATTATAGATGTTATACCTCAAGAGTTCATTATTGACGGGCAGCAGGGGATACGCGAACCGATCGGGATGTCGGGCAACTGTTTGGAGGCCAACTTCCATATTATTACCGGGAAAGTGGCGGCGGCAAAAAACATCGACAAATGTGTAACCAAAGCCGGACTGGAGATCTCAGATATGATTCTGGAGCCCCTTGCATCGGCAGAGGCTGTACTAAGTGACCAGGAGAAGGAAGCAGGTGTGGTTCTGGTCGACATCGGCGGTGGCACAACCGATCTGGCTATCTTCCAGGATGAAATCATCCGCCATACTGCTGTGATTCCTCTTGGTGGCAATGTGATCACCGAAGACATCAAGGAGGGTTGTGCGATCATCAGAAACCAGGCAGAGGCTTTGAAAAAAAGTTTTGGATCGGCACTGGCATCTGAGAATAAAGATGAAGAGATCGTCTCTATTCCGGGGCTGAAAGGGCGTGAACCTAAGGAAATATCACTTAAAAATCTCGCACACATTATCCAGGCAAGAATGGAGGAACTCATTGAGCATATATATTATGAAATCAAAACTTCCGGCTTTGAAAAAAAGCTGATTGCAGGAATTGTGCTGACAGGGGGTGGAAGCCAGCTAAAGCACATAGCCCAGCTGACAGAATTCATAACCGGAATGGATACACGTATCGGATACCCAAACGAACATCTGGCAAAAACATTGAGCGGTGAGATTGGCAGTCCGATGCATGCCACAGGGGTTGGTCTCGTAATAAAAGGGTTGCAAAACCTTGAAAAAAGGAATAAACAGAAAAAGAAAAACAACGAAAAGACCGGTAAAAGGAAAGATTCTTTCCTTGATAAAATATTCTCAAGAGGAAAAGATTTCTTTGAAAAAGACAGTGATCAATAAAAAACAAATAGAAATATCAGAAAGTTATGACGAAAGACATGATCAAATTCGACTTACCAAAAAACCAAAGCTCCATCATTAAAGTGATTGGTGTTGGAGGGGGAGGCAGTAATGCTGTAAACCACATGTTCAGGCAGGGTATAGAGGGTGTTGACTTTTTTGTTTGCAATACAGATGCCCAGGCTCTTGACGCAAGTCCTGTCCCAAATAAAATCCAGCTTGGAGTGAATCTTACCGACGGGCGCGGGGCTGGAAGTATTCCAGAAGTAGGGCGCAAGGCGGCGATTGAAGACATCGATCGCATCAAAGAGGCCTATGGATCAAATACCAAAATGGTTTTTATAACAGCCGGCATGGGAGGTGGAACAGGCACTGGTGCAGCTCCCGTAATTGCCAAGGCATCTAAAGAGATGGGGGTGCTCACAGTTGGTATCGTTACAATCCCCTTCTCGTTCGAAGGAAGAAAGCGGCGCCAGCAAGCTGAGGAAGGAATTCGTGAGTTAGCGTCAGGAGTGGATACCCTTCTGATAATTTCCAATGACCGTTTACGGGAACTTTACGGCAATCTGAGTGTTTCGGAAGCATTTGCAAAAGCTGATAATGTACTGACAACCGGTGCCAAAGGCATCGCAGAGATCATTACCCTGACTGGAAACATCAATGTTGACTTTGCAGATGTTCGCACAGTAATGTCTGACAGCGGTGTGGCTATCATGGGAAGCGGAAGTGCAGAAGGGGAAAGCCGAGCCATTAATGCCATTGAAACAGCACTTTCGTCGCCACTTTTGAATGACAACCAAATCAATGGGGCCAAAAACATCCTGTTAAACATAACCAGTGGGAAGGAAGAGGTCCTTATGGATGAGATAACTGAAATAACCGATTATATTCAGAATGAAGCAGGTTCGTCTGCCGAAATAATCTGGGGACTGGGTAAGGATGACAGCCTGGAGGCAAAGATAAGTGTAACATTGGTTGCAACCGGTTTTGATACCAGCAGCAATTTGTATGACATAGACTATAAACCTGCAGCCGTCAGAAAAGTAATGAAACTGAAAGAAGATGGTACAAAAGCAGACACCCCGGAAAAAAGTGAAGAATTGCCCTTTGTGAAAAACAGAACTGAAGCAGAAGATGTTCATGTAAACCAAACAAGTGCAAATCAAGAAAGGCAATCGGGTAATACAGAAAAAAGGACATCCATGATTCCCGAAAAATCGATTCAGGAGTTCCAAACAAAAATTGCCAGCCATGGTGCCGAAGCACTTCAGGAGATGCCTTACTGTAACAAGGAATTAAGCGCTGAAGAAAAACAACAGCGCATCCAAAACAGGGAGGAAAGGCTCAAGAGCCTAAGTTTGCAATTGAAAACACCAGACGGCCTGACTGAATTGGAAAGACTTCCGGCATATGTCAGAAGAAACGTGAATTTGAATCCTGTTCCAGCCAGCAATGAATCACAAATATCCAGATTTACTTTGCAGGAATCAGATGACAATAAAACACAAATAAAGTCAAACAACTCCTTTTTGCACGATAATGTAGATTGATCTGCTTCATTTTGCGTATCTTTGCACCATTAAGCATTTAATTACAGCAAATGGCAATGAAACGTAAAGCATTTATTTACAGCGTTCTTTTTTCGCTGGCATTTGTTTTTCTTTCCTGTAGCAGAAACGATCCGGACGTCATCGCAGAGCGTGACAGAAAAAAGATACTGGAGTACATTGAAGAAAATGAACTGGATGCCATAGAGCTTGAAGAGGGTGTCTTTCTTGTAATCATGCAGGAAGGTGTAGGTGGAAATCCATCAGAGAACAGTCTGGTTTTAATGAACTACCTGGGTGCGCTTCTCAATGGTGATGTTTTTGACAGTGGCCAAGGTGCGCGCCTAAATCTTGCTAACGTAGTAAGAGGGTTTCGGATTGGAGTGATGGCTCTAAACAGAGGAAGCAAAGCCACCATATTAATACCTTCAGAGGCAGGTTATGGGCAGTTCTCGCAACCCGGCATCCCAAGGAATTCCGTTTTGTTATTTGATGTGGAGATCATTGACTTCTAAAGTATATGTTTAATCAATAATTATAATTACAATGGCAAGCAAGAAAAACCTGAAAAAAGACATCAACTTTCTGACTGATGAAGTGATCGGCACATGTCTGATGCATCAGGCACTGAACAAGGGAAAGAAAGACAATGAGCTTGATGAAATCATTAATGAGACGCTAATCTTTCGTGAAGAGCTGATCGAAAAGGTGAATAACCCAAAACCAACAGACGCAAATAAGAATCTTCGTAGTTATTACAGAAACCTTTACAGCGAATTGCTCAAAAAAGTCAATGACACTTTTGACAAATTAAATGAGATAACGGAATAAAAAGCACTGCATAAACGTTACATAAAGGCGCCATCGCGCCTTTTTTGCTATATATACAAATACATCCCAAGGTAAGTATGAGAAACACGCGAAACAATCCATCGGCTGGAAGGACACGCAAAAAAGGTGTACGTCCGAAATCCACACCAAGATTCCAGAAAAAGGAGGAAACTGCAATCCGGTTAAATAAATACATTGCAAATGCTGGTGTATGTTCACGCCGCGAGGCTGATGTATTGATCACCAGCGGCGCCATCAAAGTGAACGGGAAAATTGTCACCGAACTTGGAACAAAGGTGATGCCCGGTGATACAGTGTTGTACGGCAAGGAAAAACTTGTAAATGAACAGAAAGTATACGTGCTGCTGAACAAACCCAAAGACTATATTACAACTACCGATGACCCAAGGGAACGTAGAACCGTTATGGAGCTTATCGGCAAAAGTTTTCAAGAAAGATTGTATCCCGTAGGCAGGCTCGACAGAAATACAACGGGCTTACTCCTGCTTACCAATGATGGAGCACTAACCAAAAAACTCAGCCATCCGTCTCATGACGTTAAAAAACTTTATCATGTTAAACTGCACAAAGGGGTCTCAAAACAAGACATGGAACGGATTGCCAATGGCATAAGTCTGGGTAAAGATAAAATCGTACCCGACACAATCGCCTATGCGAACCCGGAAAACAAAAGTGAAATTGGTATTGAGATCCATTCAGGCCAAAACAGGGTGGTAAGACGTATTTTCGAACAGCTCGGTTACAAGGTGGTGAAACTTGACAGGGTGATGTATGCCGGCCTTACAAAAAAAGACCTCCCAAGAGGAAAGTGGCGAAAACTAACAGAAAAAGAAATCATTTATCTGAAAATGATCCGTTAACCCTTCATGAACAGCACCAAGTCACGAAAGAATCCTGTCCTTAGACAGTTTTTCAAACTCATGTTCCTGAGTGGTGCAATTTTTATCGTTGCACTTTCAGTAATTCTGCTGTTGGTCGCATGGGTCCAGCGCGACTATATCATGGATCAGTTCTCCCACCATTTGCAACATCGCCTTAATATCGATGTTCAGGTTGATGCACTTGAATTTGGTGTCATCAGAAGTTTTCCGATGGCCTCCCTTACAGCAACAGGTGTAACGCTACAAAGCGGCCAACCTTCCGATTCGGTATTTTTGTATGCTGATGCAAACAGCATACAACTCCACTTTAACATCCTCGACATATTCAGAAAGGAGTACCACGTCCAGCGATTGATCATCAGAAACGGAAACATTACCACCACTTTTGATCCTGACATTTTCCAAATGGAGCAACCCGGTAATCAAAATGTTCGGAACAACACCTTCCATTTTGATCTGCGCCGTTTGCATCTTTATGAAATGGAAGTAAACTATATAACCACTGAAAATCAACATTTTCAAAACATCCTGATTCATGAACTGCATTTGAGCGGCTCTTTCCGGGAAGGGTCAACCTGGACTGTGGCGAAAAGCAGCATTTTATACAAAGATCATCTTTTAAAGGTTTCCGGAGAATTTCTCCCCTCTCATGATGGTCTTCTTGTGGATGTCACGTTAAGGGGAAACAATTTCAGGATAGAATCGATACTAAATGAATTCCCGAACGAGATTTCTGGTTTATTAAGCCCGTATAACCCGAGAGGAAACATTGATTTCTCATCACACATAGCAGGAGATATTGGAATCAATAAAACACCCTTAATAACAGCCGATTTTAACATTGACAAAGGAAGCTTTGACCATCCTGACAAGAATCTGATGATTGGCAATATCAGTCTGAAAGGCCACTACACAAACGGCATCAATAAAACACAAGAAACAAGTGCAATAACACTTAATGGACTTCGTGCAAAAACCGAATCTGGCAATATCCGTGGCAATGTCAGTATCGAGAATCTGCATCAGCCCGGACTCGAAATCGACCTCTTTGCAAAAATTAGCGCCACGGAATTTTTGGGATGGACCGGTATTAACACCATCAATGTAAAAAAGGGTGCTATAAAAGCGGATCTGTTTTTTTCAGGTAAGATCAACAGCCAGACAGGTATATCAGGCAGCGACCTTCTGTCCTCAAACTTTCAGGGAAGTTTGCAATTTCACGACCTGAGTTTCTCAACGAAAGATAACCCGCTCAGTTATCATGGGTTCAGTGGAACGTTCCAACTTGCAAAAGATCACATATTGATTATTGAGAAACTATCCGGAAAAATGGGGCAAAGCGATATTGCCCTGACGGGAACGGTTTACAACCTGCTCCCCTTCATGTTTATTCCGCAAGAAGTTCTTTATGTTGAAGCATTTATGGCTTCAGAAAAACTTTTGCTGGATGAAATTCTAATGGCAAACGGTCGGAATGGAGGGAATAACGGGTACCGTTTAAGTTTCCCCAAGCACCTGAATCTTTCTCTCAATGCAAGTGTTGGAAATTTAAAATTCAGGCGTTTTTCAGCTACCAACATTCAGGCAGAGACCACATTGGTTGACCGGAAGTTATATGCAGAGAAGCTTGCTTTCAATACCATGGATGGCAGTGCATTAATGACCGGCAGCATTGACACCGGACATGCAGGAGAAATCAGACTCCATACCAATGCAGCTTTAAAGAATGTCGACATCCACCAGCTTTTTTATCAAACCGGCAATTTTGGTCAAACCAGTATTGTCGACGAAAATATATTCGGACGGGTAACTGCCAATATTGACTTTTTCTCACTATGGACACAGGAGCTCAGGATCAGATGGGAAACCATGGCAACCAGCGCTTCCCTAATCGTGGAAAACGGAGAACTCGTCAACTACCAGCCAATGCAGGCACTTGGTCGCTATATCAGAGCCGGTGATCTGAGCAACGTAGCCTTCTCAACTTTGAAAAATGAAATTTACATTCGTGATAAAATGATTTTCATTCCGATGATGGAGATCCACTCAAACGTTTTGAACCTGGAACTCTCGGGTGAACATAGTTTTGGTAACGAAATCGACTACAGGCTTCGGGTCGAACTCTCAGAGTTACTTTCGCGCAGGCATCGAGAAAGCAGAAATCCACAGGATCAGTTTGGTGAAATTATTGATGACGGCCTTGGACGCACAACTCTTTTCCTTAAGCTCACCGGAACAACTCATGATGTGGCAGTGCGCTATGATCAGGAAGGATTAAAAGATAAGTTACGTCAGGATATAAGGGAGGAACGGGAAAACCTCCGCGACATTCTCCGCGATGAGTTCCGGTTTATATCACGACAACCCCCCGATACCACATCACATAAAGATGACAGGCAAAAGGAGCGAGAGCGCATCCGAAAACAGGAGGAGGAGGGATTTATTATTGAATGGGATTAACTTCCCAACCAAGTTCAATCAACCAAATAAAGGAATCAACCATGCTTTGTTTCCCCAACGCCCGAATAACCCTTGGCCTGCAAGTAAAAGCAAAGCGCAGCGATGGGTTTCACGATATCGAAACCGTCATGCTGCCAATTGGAATGCATGATGCCCTTGAGATCGTTCCGGCCATTAACAACCAAACAAAATTCATTGCCACTGGAATCCCAATACCTGGAGAGCCTCATGAAAACCTGATCATGAAGGCCATAAAGCTCATTCAGGATGAAATCCAAATTGGCTTCCGGGAAAAAACAGACACTTTAGAACCGCTTCATATTTATTTGCGCAAAGGGATACCTGCAGGATCAGGTCTGGCAGGAGGCAGTGCCGACGGAACCTTTATGCTAAGAATGCTCAACGATTATTATAAACTGAACATTACAAAGGACCGGCTCGAGAAGCTGGCCTTAAAAATGGGGAGTGATTGCCCTTTCTTTCTCTATAACAAGGCAATCCTGGTTCGAGGACGCGGAGAAATATTTGAAACAATTTTCACATCAGACCTGTCAGGATTCCATCTGATCATCATAGTACCTCCATTCAGAATAAAAACGGCCGAAGCTTATAGCCTGATCACACCGCAACCGCGAAGGATCCCGATAAAGGATCTGATAACATTGCCTTTAAGTCATTGGCAGGAGAACCTGACTAACGATTTTGAATGTGTATTATTTAAGACTTACCCCTACCTTGAAAAGATCAAAGATCGTTTGAGAGAACATGGTGCAGTTTATGCATCTCTTAGCGGAAGTGGATCTGCCCTTTACGGATTCTTTAAAAATGCAGACATCCTTCCGCCGCTTCAAAAAGACTTTGAGGATTGCCATGTAGGGCACTATCAGATTCTTGAAACCTAAATTTAGTTTGGTGGATCCTGTTTGGCAAAAATCATTAAATTTGTGGCCATTACATACAAAGCAGCATCGAAATGCTGTTGAATGCTTTCGAATGCAGATACAACCATTTATTAACCAAAAGCAACAAGCATGCGAAAACTGACAATCATCTTCGCTTTTCTCTGGCTGGCTATACCTTCTGTCCAGGCCGATGACATCATGACCACCCATAACATTTTTGATCTGAAAACGGTCGTTGAAGTATCGATGTCACCCGATCAGCAATACATCGCTTTTACCCTGAATGTACCCCGACCTTTCACACATTCGGCTGGTAACGATTACCGCGAACTTTATGTGTATGATCGTGTGAATGATGCAATCATTCCTTTTATGACCGGCAATCGAAGGATTTTTGACATTGGCTGGACACCTTCCGGTGATGCCGTTACCTTTCGAGCAAACCTGCCGGAGATTCCATACATGCAGGTTTACGCCATGAGTTTAAGAGGTGGTGAGCCACGTGCCATCACTGAACATACTTCGAGTGTAATGAGCTACGCCTTCCTGGATGATAACAGATTGGCCATTGTGTCAACCGGACCACAGGACCCGCTTCGCCAGGAATTACGGAATAAAGGCTATCAGATCGAGGTTTATGAAGAGGAGTGGGTACATCGCAATCTGTATGTCTATAATACTGAAACGCATGAAACGCGTCAGGTTACAGAAGGAATGACCATTTTTGACTTCACCCTGAGTCCGGATAAACAGTATGCGGCAGCCGCAATAGCTCCGCGCAACCTTGTTGACGACAGTTACATGTTCAAGCGCATCCATCTGGTAAACCTTGAAACCGGAGATGTGGAACTAATCATGGACAATCCAGGAAAGCTTGGGAACCTGGCTTTCAGCCCTGACGGCACCAAGCTTGCATTCCGTGCAGCCAGTAAAATGGAAGACTCAGTTGTTGGCAGCCTCTTTGTAATTGACCTGAAAGCAGACACCATCCCTGCTTTCGAGGAACTGCGAAATTATGTTCAGGGCATGGAGCTTTCTGTAATTGACATGGCGTGGCAAGATAATAATACACTGCTATTCGCTGCTGAAGAGGGTGTAGATATTGTTTTAAGCGAACAAAAGCTGGATGAGGAGGAACGCAACATACTGATTGAGCCGGAAACCATCGTTTTCAGAAGGTTTCAGTATAGTGAAGGCACCATTGTCCTTTCTGCAAATACACCAGCCCACCCAAATGAGCTCTTTATTTTTGAATTGGACGGACAATTACTTACCAAACTCACTGACCACAATCCCTGGCTTGGAAATATCAGACTGGCAGATCAGCGTAAGCTAACTTACTATGCACGTGACGAACAAGACATCGAAGGTGTGCTGGTTTATCCCCTGGATTATGTGGAGGGACAAAGCTATCCATTGATTACATACATCCACGGTGGTCCGGAAGCAGCCGTGCAGAATGGTTGGGTTACCGCTTACAGCATTTGGGGTCAGGTGGCGGCAGCGCGTGGCTATTTTGTTTTCATGCCCAACTACCGGGCCAGCTCCGGGCGGGGTGTAGATTTTACCATGGCGGGTTATGGCGATCTGGTAGGTGTTGAATATGATGATGTGATTGACGGCATCGATCATCTGATTGAGATCGGATATGTAGACATTGACCGTGTAGGAATCGGTGGCGGATCATACGGGGGATATTTTTCAGCATGGTCGGCAACGCGCCACACCGACAGGTTCGCCGCAGCGGTCATGTTCGTAGGTATTTCGAACCAAATTTCAAAGAGGAATACAACAGACATTCCGTGGGAAGATTACATGGTACATTGGGGATACTGGACACATGAGGACTGGCAGGATGTCTACAGCAGAAGTCCCGTCAAATATGCGCACCAGAGCCTCACCCCCACCCTGATTCTTCATGGCGATGCAGACCCAAGGGTTCACCCTTCGCAGGGACTTGAAATGTACAGGGCGTTAAAACTGCACGGAAGTGCGCCAGTCAGACTGATCTGGTATCAGAACGAAGGTCACGGTAATGCGCGAAATGTTCATCGCCTTGATTACCTGGTGCGCACCATGGACTGGTTTGACTACTACCTGAGACTTGACAAGCCCAGGGATGAGATGCCAAGCCGATACCCCGACGCACTGTTCGATTGATACAACCAATTTTTACATTTCCAACTAAACAACCAAACTTCTAAACCTTCTTTATGAAGCCTGATAATAAGATTAACAAACCCGGAGGAGTATTTAGCAAAGTTCTTGATTTTATTGAAGTTGTCGGAAACAAGTTGCCACATCCCGCAACTATTTTCGCAATGCTGGCCGGAATCGTAATTCTGATATCCGCCATCAGCTATTGGACTGGGGTTTCTGCAGTACATCCGGTTGACGGAAACCTGGTAACCGCAAAAAACCTTTTAAGCGCAGATGGATTCAGGTGGATGTATACCAACATCCTGGACAATTTCCTGCGATTCCCGCCACTTGGATATGTTCTTGTAGTAATGGTGGGTATCGGTCTTGCCGAAGGTACCGGCCTGTTCAATATCATGATCCGTGCATTGGTTCTGGGTGCTCCCACAAAAATGATCACCGCAGCCGTTGTACTGGCAGGGATTATCTCCGGCCTTGCCGTAGAGGCAGGTTACGTGATCCTGATCCCATTGGGAGCCATGATATTTCACGGCATTGGACGGCACCCGATGGCCGGATTGGCAGCCGCATTCTGTGGCGTGAGTGGTGGATTTGGAGCCAACTTCGTTGTTGGCTCCATCGATCCGATACTCGCAGGAATCTCCACATCTGCTGCACAAATGATTATACCTGATATGGTGGTGAATCCGGCAGTCAATTATTATTTCATGATCGCATCCAGCTTCGTCGTACTCTTTGTTGGGGTATGGGTTACCGACAGAATTGTAGAGCCGCGCCTTGGCAAATATGAAGGACCGGCTGAGCATTTTGTGATAGAAAGGTTGAAACCTATTGAACTGAAAGGGCTGCGATGGGCAGGTATATCCGTATTGCTGTTCATCATCCTGTTTGCATTTACCGTAATTCCTGAAAATGGACTGCTGCGTCATCCGGAAACGGGATCGGTGCTGCACTCCCCTTTCTTTGATGGTATCATTATCGGCATTTTACTGCTATTCTTCATTCCAGCCCTCGTTTATGGTATAATTGTCGGTACTGTCCGTAATGACAAAGACATGATGAAACACATCATCAAATCAATGAGTGGTATGGGGTCCTACATTGTGCTGGTATTTTTTGCTGCTCAGTTTGTTTATTTCTTTAATGAATCCAACCTTGGACTGATTATAGCTATCCGTGGTGCAGCAGGATTGCGCGACATTGGCTTTACCGGGCCGGTACTCATTGCCTCCTTTGTGCTGTTATCGGCATTCATTAACCTTTTTATGGGAAGTGCTTCAGCAAAATGGGCAATCATTGCACCCGTATTCATCCCCATGCTGATGTTGCTCGACAACGCTTACCATCCGGGAATCACGCAGGCGGCATTCCGCATTGGCGACAGTCTTACCAATCTGGTTACACCGATGATGAGCTATTTTGCACTGATCGTCACCTTTGCCCAAAAGTATGATGAACGTTATGGAATCGGGACAATCATATCAACCATGCTGCCCTACACAATCGTGCTGGGCATTGTATGGATCGCAACGCTGATGTTGTGGGTTTGGCTTGGTATTCCGCTCGGACCTGACGGACCGATTTATATCAACTAACTGATTGGATATTCCGATCAATCAGAACAGATCTACACTGCGCTGAACAAAACGCGTTAGGCTTTCCCCTTTGAGCAGGTTCTTCGCCAGCAAGGCAAGATCAATCAACTGCTTGACCTGTTTGTCGCGTAACTCCTCATTTTCCTCCTCCAGAAGCTTGCCGATAAGCTTGTGATTGCTGTTAACCACAACCATGTAGCTGTCGGGCAGGTTGCCCATGTAACTCATGCCACCCAGTGCCGACATGTCTTTCATGCGTCTCATGAACTCAGGCTGTGTGATCATCATCGGATGCTCAGATTCACTGAGATTTTCAAATGCAACCTGATACTGTTTTGTATCAAGATGCTTTTCAATGATGGGTTTGAGTTTGTCTTTCTGCTCCTGATTAAGCTTTGAGGGTAACTCATCATCCTTTTTAATGAGTTTATCTGCTACTTCTGCATCCACACGAACAAATGAAA
>SLNX01000068.1 GCA_007132825.1 Bacteroidales bacterium
AGCTGCCTGCCATAGCTTTCATCACCCCAAACCAAAGGATCTCCAAGGTTTTTTGAAGGGGTATAGGCATATCCTCCCATCATAAAGAGATCAAAGCCGGAAAAATGGCCATCCATCTTCAAAGACAATTCAATGCCCTGGCTTCGGACCCGTTTGATGTTCATCGGCTCCCAGAAACCCTGGTAAGCAGGAATCCATATGATCCAATTGTTAATATCTTTATGATAGAAACTGATGTCGCCACGAATATCAATACTTCTCATACCGGTTGAATAACCGATTCCTGTCTCCAGCGAAACTCCCTCTTCCGGCAACAGATCGGGATTGCCGCCTGGCTGCCAAAAAAGTTCGTTCAGCGAAGCACGCCGAAAATTTCTGGCTGCATTGGCATAAAAAACCACATCACGTGATTGCGTTGGTAAAAAGCTAAACCCCAGAAAAGGAACGATGGGATCCCGCTCATAATTGGTCCATTCCTGTCGCAAGATGAGGTTCAGATCCAGGCGGTCCCAAAACGACTTTTGCAAACCAAGCATATAAGCATACACCAAACGGTCTTCCTTGTAACCCGAATTTAATACCGAGTCACTGTTTAAAACCCGGTTGTAATCTACATTCAGGGCGTGTTCCATCAGTATGTTTTGCCAAATGTTACGCTGATATGAGATGTGTTGTGTTACCCGGTGCTGATCGCTTTCTGAAAAAATAAGAGGCATGTAATTGTGGTCTCCTGTTCTGTTCTGAACAACATAATCGAGTTGCTTATTTGAATAAGCTGACCGCACTTCCAATCTCCCGTTTTCCATAAACCTTAACCAGGACCCCGCAAGGCGGTGATCGGAATCTTCCTGATTGCTCAGCAAAGCGTTGGCAGGCCCCTCATAACTGGCAACATGTGGCAACCCCCGGTCGTTGCGCTGGCTCCACCAGTGAAAAGAGACGATGTTCCTGTCATCCGGACGGTAATACAGCTCCTGAAGAACACCAAATTGCCTGTAATCAGCATTATTCAGCGTATCGATGGGGTGAAAAAGATTGTCTCCGTCACTGATAACCCTGCTTCTGTTCAGAAAGGTATAGTTGTTCTCCGATTGTTTGTGATACAAGCGCAAGCGGTATTGCAAACGTTTATTTCCTGTTGCCAGTTTCAGGTATTCTTCAAATGTCCGGAAGCTTCCAATGCCCTGGGTGTAGCTTATGCTCAACCTGTTGTTCCAGTCCGCCTGATTGCGCATACTGATAATTCCACCCATTCCGCCAGCCTGGTCGGAAATGGAGGCATTACCGTAAAGAAGGCTGACATCATCGATGATAAATGTGGGTATCAGCGAAAGGTCTGACATCCCGGTCATTGGGTCAGAAATTGGCATGCCATTCCAGTTTATGACAGTATGCGATGGAGAGGTACCCCGGAATGATGCTGTTGCCATGGCACCGCGTCCATATTCTTTTATAAAAACCGGGGTATGCTCCGACAGCATCTGTGCCAGTCCGAGATGGCGTTTACCGGCAATGACAATGGAATCGATTCTGAGCTGCTTCATTCCTGCAACCCTAAGCTGACGTATGTCTCGCACCTCTACAACAGGAAGCTCAAAGATGGAGTCTTTGATACCCCCGGCCGTTGCCAGCAATGGCATGGCCAAAAAGATGAGCAGGTATGTGATCTTTGGAGGCATTAATCGCGTTTTTACTTTTTCAGCAACCTGTGAAAACTGGTTTTGTTTTCCGCCCTGATTTGAAGGATATAGATACCGCCCGGCAATTCTTTGACATATATGCGTTCTCCGCTTTTGTAATTGACATTCTCCATCCGCATCCTTCCAGATAAGTCATATATCCTTACTTCCATCTTCTCTTCTGCTTTAATGATGAAAGCATCAGACACCGGGTTGGGGTAAATAACAAGCTCAACCTCTGATTGCACTACCGGTGTTGTGTCGTCGTCAAGGTTAACATAAGATTCGGCATAGGCAACGATGTCGGGGTCGTCAGCCAGCCATGCAGTAAGATTTAGCGGTCCTGACTGTGTCAGGTGAAGCACCATTTCGTCATCGATTACAGCTCCTTCAAGGTCGACGCTCCAGTGGATCTCTGCATTGGGCCGGACGCGACCGCGATGAAATGCAAAAGCTTCCAGCTGGTATTGAGGTTCTGTGATCTCCTTAGGCAGGTCTTTGATCACAATCAGATCCAGGCTGCCTGTGATGGTGCTGTTGGGTTGTACGGCCACGGCACCAGTAATTTCGGTTGATACCTCCCCCATCCATCCGGCATTTGCCAAAACAGCGGTTTGCACCTTGATGAAGTGGATCTCATCCAGATCAATATATTGTCCGTTTGCGTCAATGGCCCAACCAATGTCAAAACCATCGCCACCGGCATGTTGCACATCATCTTTGTATGGATTATCGGGACGGTTGAAAGGTGCTGTGCCCCGAATTTGATTGTCAGCATATCCGAAGGCACGTCTTTTTGACTTAACCATTCCTGGCTCAGACATATCCACAGCATCCACGATCCGGGTGCCGGTCAGGGTATATTCAACGGGATCAATATCGGGAAAATGATCTTGTTTTGGATAATAGGGTTGCTGATGTCCGCCATGAGCAAAAATATGGCCTGCATTCCCATAATTGTCGTACCAGGGAACATCTGCAGCCACATCTGATTGCGGATTGACGTAGGTAACTGCATAATCATACAGCGTTTCGGAGAAAAAATGGTCACTGCCTGCCAGCTGATACCAGGTACCGTCGGGTAAACCATTTCCATTTTCATCCTTCATCACCCAAACAATGCCCGGCTCAGACCAGTAGGGTGTGGGATTTCCAAAAATGACAAAATCTACGCCGTATGGGTTTGCCGGATGATTTACAACAGGCTCTTCGAAGCGAAAAACCACATATCCGCCATACGCTCCAAGCGACAGATGGCCATTAATCCCACCAATTATCGACTGCGCCGAAGAGGGAAGCCCCCAGGGCTCTTTATTGATGAACTGTCCGGGTGCCGGCTTATATTCAATTACTTCGGCAATATAATGTACATCAGGGTCGTCAAAAACGGTCACCTTAAAGCTTTCCGACACGGTTTTACCATTTGACAATGCCTCCAGTGTAATATGTGCAACTCCTGAATTTGGCCCCGAAATGCTTAAAGCCATTGTTTGTGCATCAATACCGACATTCAGAAGATATGGATTGGAGTGATCCTGAAGTGAAATAACAATTGCTTCATCGTCATCATCGGGATCGGAGAAAACCGGGCCCAGGTCAACAATATAATCATCCGCATCGATGGGAAGATAGATGTCGTCAATGGGGTTGGCAACGAATGGCGGCGCATCCGGTTTGATATACAGGTGATCCAGTGCAAAATAGGCTGGCGTGTTTATTCCCCAGTCACCCACATCGCTTGAAGATAGTGAAAACATCAGGCTGTCGACCTTACCCAATGCGCTTAATTCGACCCATTGCCAGGTCTGAATGATATAATTCTCTGTATTGTTTTCAAAGCGGTAGTCAGCCAGGTAAAACGCTACCGTCTCCGTGGGTTCGCCATCTTTCACCCCCCAGATGTTCAATTTAAACCAGTCAGGATCATTGCCATCCGGTCCGCCAAACTTTTTCGCAATGGCATCTCCATACTTCATTGAAAGTGCAGCAAATGTGCTGTTGGTAATAAAAGCTCCTTTCACTTCGTGTGCCGAAGAGTCAACAAAATGGATAACACTTTCCTGGTCCACGTATGTAATGGCATAGATTGGAATCAGTGACTCATCACCCGGGATCCCTTCTCCGGTTATTGCACTGTATTGGTTCAGCCAGCCTGGTGTGGTGTTGTCAGACACATTGGAATAGGCCCAACCATTCCAGTAACCCCAATCAGGATTGTGATAATTGGGAAAATGGGCCAAAGCGGATGTAAATCCACCGCTTTGATCTGAACCGTTCCAGAAATATTCAGGGGGCAAACTTAGGTTGCTGAAATCAGAAAGGATGTAATTACCTTCAATTAAAGGTTTTACGCCAATCACAAAGCTTACTTCATAATGTTCATCTGAAATCGCAGCCTGTATTACAATGTTTGTTTGCCCATATTGCAGAAAAGAGATCAACAGAATATTCTCGTCAATGGAGACACTGGCAACATGGGGTTTTGAATTCACAAGGATGGTAAAACCATCGATATTCCCATCCACATGATCAAAAACATCGAAAAGGTCAATTGTCAAATCATCACCTTCAATTCCCGTCACAGGTTCTGCTTCGTGAGGGGTTTTTCCTGTTTGATCATTGTGATGTTTGATGTCATCGGATGCCAAAATGTCTGTTGCCATCAAAAAAAACAAAATCAGGCATAAAATACTATAAAAGATGCCTGAAAAACGAGATAAACCATTCATTTTTAATTAGATTAACTGAATAAATGGTAACTCGCGGGAAAGAAAATCAGAGTGAAATCCTTGTGCAGGAGTACAATCTGTCGCTTTTCGCCCGAAAGCTACGGAATTGATCATACCTGGCAGGTCTTCTGACTTTCCCTGGTTTAAACGCCTTCCCATCCATTTTAACGGACAGTGGACTTTGGTTTAAACCTGCTGCCATCTGCAGGCAGCCAAGGGTTTACAGCTACGGGGATAGTTTTGGACTTTCACCAAATTCCCTTTTAATCTTTTCAGAACCAAATATGGTGCGAAGATACGATTAAAAAATGAACTGGGAGCTGGGAACTGGGAACTGGGAACTGGGAACTGGGTCAGGGAACTGGGAACTGAGAACTGGGAACTGAGAAATGAGATCTGAGATTTAATTTATGTGTGTATAGGCCGGACTTGGCCGGCCTTCAAATTTTACCAAAAGAGCCTTGTAGGGCCAGGGCTTGACCTGGCCAAAAA
>SLNX01000174.1 GCA_007132825.1 Bacteroidales bacterium
AGCTGGCGCAGGGTAACCCCCAGCTCCAGTTCATAATTGCCGGGTTTGTTTACCTGTCCGCTGATAGAGAAGATCTTTGTGCCAGGTGAGCGCTCCGTTCCATATTGGCGATACCAGTCTTTGCCCTTTGATATGATCACAGGCACATTGGCAAGTGTTTCCACGTTGTTCACAAGGGTAGGCATTCCGAAAAGCCCCTTTTCAGCGGGGAAGGGGGGTTTTATACGCGGGTTGCCGCGTTTACCCTCAAGGGATTCAAGCATCGTTAGCTCTTCTCCGCAAAGGTAGGATCCGGCGCCCAGCTTGATTTCCACATCAAAATCAAAACCGCTCCCGAGAATGTTTTTCCCCAGGAAACCTTTATCATAAGCGTCCTGAATGGCTTTTTCTGTTTTTCGAATGGAGTTGTAATACTCCCCGCGAATGTAAATATATCCTTTTGTTGCCTGTATGGCGTGTGCGGCAATGATGGTTCCTTCCAGGTAGGAGTGGGGATCCTCCTCCATGATGACACGGTCCTTAAAGGTTCCGGGCTCTCCTTCGTCAGCATTCACAACCACATAACGTTGCGGACAATCCAGGCAACCCTTGCTGGTGAACTGTTGCTTCATGCCGGTGGAAAAGCCGGCCCCACCACGACCGCGCAGGCCTGCCTCCATCATTTCATCAATAACTGAGGCGGGCGACATGGATAAAGCCTTTCGCAAGGCATCATAACCTCCTGCAGCTATATATTCGTCAATCGATTCGGGATTTATTATTCCCGCATTCTTTAAAATAACCCTGGTTTCTTTTATCATGAGAAATCGGTTTTGTCTAAAACAGGTGCTTTGGCCAGCTTGAAAGCAGCATGCTATTTTGCCCTGTATATATTAAGTATTTCTGATATTCTTTCTTTATCGAGGTTGTTATAGACTTCCTGGTTGATCATCATTGATGGTGCTTCCTGGCATTGTCCCAGACATTCTGACACCTCCAGGGTAAAGCGTCCGCAAGGCGTTGTTTCTCCCTGGCCTATGCCCAGTTCTTTTTCCAGATCCAGCAACACCTCTTTGAATTTCATAACTTCACAAACCGCTGAAACACATACCCGGATGATGTATTTTCCCCTGGGTTTCAGACTGAACATGGTATAATAGCCGGCTACGCCGAACACAGAACTTTTAGTCATCCTCAAGTAGCGTGCTGTTTCTTCAAGTGCATCTTCGGTAAGATAATTTTGCGGATGGTTGTCCTGCAGCGCATGCAGGATCTCCAGCAAGTTATGCTGTTTTGGTTCGAATTTTTGTATGACTTCCTGGTGTTTCATATGTTTGTATTTTCTAAAGTGTTTGATAGTCAAAACATTGCAGTTTTACCCAAGATCAGGAATTGATGTTAGAGGTTAGAGGTTGGATGTTGGATTCCAACCTCGGATTTACATAGTCATCCCCCTGTGTGTCAAAAATCTTGTCATGTGTGCTTCAGGTTGTTATGTTTAGGACTGACAGGTCAAGCCTTGTCATTAAAGTTGGTAAAATAGCGCGTTTTTAGGGATGCAAAATACAAATAAATGTTTGAAATCGGGATATCAGGTACCGAAAAACGATTGATAATCAGCAGTTTTTATTTAGACTGTTTCTATTGTTCCATGGTCAAGATAAAGGATGACTTTCCGGATGTTTGGATATCCAATTGATTTTAAGAGATACGCATATGTTTCCATTTGTTGGCGGTGATGGTTGTAAGCCCTGCCCGTTTTATAATCGATCACCACACATTCATTCTCAAGGAAAACCACCCTGTCCGGACGAAAAAAACTGCCATCCCGGTCAAACAATCCGGGTTCGGTTTTGATTTTGACTCCAGGTTTAAAACACGCCTCTATTTCCGGTTGGCGGATCATCGCATTGATCTTTTCTGTCCATTCGGTTTTGATTTCCGCGGTGATCTCGCCCTTGTCAAACAGTGTTTGCAGCACCGGGCCTAAATCTTCGGTGCTCCGGATCTCCTCCATGGCACGGTGCAGCAGGTTGCCCCTTTCGAGCGCATCACGCCTGTCAAAAAGAATGCTGCGCTCCTGGTTGTGGGAGCGCATCCGGAGCTTTTTTGTCCATGGATTGCTGATCAATTTTTTAAATGAAGAGGTTGCTTCTTTGCTTGTGCAGTTTTTATCGCTCACATTTTCAAAAACACCAAAGGAATAGGTGAATCGGTCCTCCTGCCATAAACCTGTTTCTTTCAGCCATTCTTCAAACAAGGTGCCGATCGAGTTCTTTGGTTTCCTTTTTTCCTGCTGGAAGAAGACAAACAGCTTCTGTGATGGACGAGTAAAGGCCACATAGGTTGTGTTGAGCAGGTCCAGGAAGCTTTTTTCAATTTCCTCCTCAATTTTTAGCTGGAATGGAGTATCTTCCAGACTTGCTTTTGTCATCTTGAGCCAGGTTGCTGGCAGGTCAGGGATCCCTGCTTCTTCTCCCTGAATCCAGAATCCCGGTTTTGTTGGCTGCTTTACAGCCTGATCGGCAAAAGGATGTATAACGATCGGGAATTGAAGTCCTTTGGATTTATGAATGGTCATTACCTGTACGGCATTGATCCCCTTTGGAACAACTACCGAGTAGCTTTTGCCTTTCTCTTCCCACCAGCTGAGAAAATCGGCATAAGAAAGCATTTGCCCAGATTCATAATCAAAAACAGCATCCATAAAGAAGGAAACAAAAGGATTCACCGATTTTTCATCAGAAAAGAATGTTCTCAATATGGTTTCACAGGTATCATATATGTTTTGATGTAGAAACCGTTCGAAAGTAAAATCGATCCCATTGTTTTGGAGAAGACTTTCAATGCCAGTTAGTAGCTGTTTCCCGGACTTTTCATAGCTGTTTTGCGATATGCCTGCTTGTTTCAGGCATCCGTGAAGGTTGCCGGTGCTTTTGATAAATTTATTGCTTAGCAAGTATTCAAGCATTTCCACGGTTGCGATCTTGTCGTAAGGATTATCAAGCAGGCGTATGATGCTCAGGAAAAAATTCACCTCTTTTGCCTGGCTGAGCAGCAGCGACTCGGCCGAAATTACGGGAATATTGTGATTAAGCAACCCTCTTGCGAGCATGCTGCCCTCTTTATGCTTGCGGCACAGGATGGTGATGTCGCTGTATGGATGTCCGGCCCCACGACAGCGATTTATGGCATCCAGAACCTGCTCCAGCATCTGATCTTCTGTTGGGATCCATTCTTCATCTTCCCGGACGGTCACCTCAACATAACCTGCCGGATCTTTTTTTACTGGAATTTGTTTCAGATCTTCATAAATGGGTTGAATATGCCCTGCCAGATAGCTTTGTGTGAACCGAAAAAAATCGTTGTTGAAAGTTATGATTGCCTTTGCCGAGCGCCAGTTGTGTTTCAGTACATTTATTTCACAGCTATGGTCCAGAGTTGCCTCCCATTCCGGTTTGGAAACCGATTGGATTTCCTTTCCCAGCTTTGGCAGGTTGGCAAACTGTTCCACATCCCCGTTCCGGAAACGGTAGATCGCCTGCTTCCCATCACCCACAATCAGGCTTTTGTCACCGGATGCCAGTCCGTTTACAAGCAAAGGCAGCAGGTTTTCCCATTGCAAGGCGGATGTGTCCTGGAACTCATCAATCATATAATGCCTGTAGCGCTCGCCAAGCCGTTCGTAAATGAACGGGACCGGCTCTTCGCGCACAATGCCGGCAATCCGCTTGTTAAAGTCAGAGATGTGTAACAACACATTGTCCGATTTGATCTCTTCAAGCAATGACTCCACCTGGTTGAGTACTGCAACCGGATAAATATTGCCTAATACCGCCTTGTGTGTTAAATATTTTCCAAAGCCGGCTTCTGAAAGGCTTTGTATGGCATTGTAGTGGCGTACAAGCTCACCCTGGATTGAATCCAGTGCGGCTTTTTCGGACGGACCAGCTTTTTTGGACTCAAACTGTCCTTGGTCAATGGTTTTCAGGACATAACTGTTCGGATGGATCTTCTCCCTGACTTTACCGGCTGCCAATTGCTTGAAATATCCGAAAATGCCCTTTGTGGTGTAGTAAAAGTCGGTTGCAGCCAGCCCGGTTGCATCGATAAGTGCCATTGCTGATTTTGCGTGGGTTTCCACTTTTTGTTCGAAGGAGGAAATTGATTGCTTCAGCGTTTTTACGATTTCTTCAAAATCCTCCGGGCTCAGCCCTTTTAACTGCCTGATATAGGGTGCGCTTTCTTCGTCGGTAAGGGTTTTGGCCATCTCCACAATCAGGTTTTCCAACCGGATGTCTTTCTCCTCATCGGTTTGGTTCTGGATGTAATTCAGGAGCAGCTGGGTTAGCTTTTGCTCAGAACCTGCACTGGAGATCAGCTTATCAACAGCAAGCCTCAGCAGACTTTCGGTATCCAGCTCCACTTCAAAGCCAAGGGGAAGGTGCAGGTCAAAGGCAAAGGTGCGTACTACCCTGTGCATGAAGCTGTCGATCGTGCTCACCGAGAAGTCTGCATACTGATGCAGAATTCTTTTCCTCGCCTTGTCAGCCTGTTGAACAATCCATCCATTGGTTGGAAAGGAAAATCCTTCTTCTTTCCAGTCTTTGACTATTTCGGCCATCATCCCTTGTGGTGCCTTATCCCCGTCCTCTTGGCCGAATTCAATAATTCTGCCGAGTTCCTCGATGATCCGCTCCTTCATCTCGGCGGCAGCCGCATTGGTAAAAGTGATTGCCAGGATGTTTTTTACGGCTTCCGTATCCCTGAGCACAATTTTCAGGTACTCCTTAACCAGAGTAAAGGTTTTACCGCTTCCGGCAGATGATTTGTAAACGTAAAAGTTTTTTGCCGCCATCGAATCTTTCTGTTTGTACGAAGATAATTG
>SLNX01000198.1 GCA_007132825.1 Bacteroidales bacterium
GAGGAAGCGCCCCTGCCAGAAGAGGAGATCGTTGTTTCTTATGACGAAGAAACACTTTGGGCCGCCTATCAGGAACGCACAAACAGAGCACTGGAGTACCTCTTAATGGCACAAATTGCCATGGAAGCTGGTTTGTTCAACAATGCACTTTATCAGATAAATCTGTCGCTTGCCATCCTCCAAACAGCTGATGGCCTGGCTCATAAGGGATCCATATTGTATATGCTCAACCGGCATGATGAGGCACGGACTTTTTGGCAACAGGCCTACGAACTGGACCCTGAAGCCCTTGATGCAAAGTTGCCGGGAATACCAGAAGGCTTAGACTAGGAACTTAATTCTGTTGTCAAACCCTGTAAATTATAACACCATAAAAAAACAACATAACGGTAAAGCAATGAAGTTTTCAACTGCAACCTTCCTGTACTTGATCCCCACCCTCATACTATTGGGGTTTGGCATTTTTGCTGCCACAAGTTCTTTACGCCTGTTTGATTCGCCACACTTTATAAACATTTTGAACATTCCAAGTTTAACCATAATTGTTGGAGGTGTATTGTCGCATATTCTTATTGCTTATCCCACAAACGAGGTCTGGCAGGCAGTTTCAAAAGCATCCTTGCTTTTTTCTCACAACAAAAAGGATAAAACGGCATTTGAAGAAGAGGTTACAAATATTATTGGATGGCAAAGGGACATCAGAAAGAACAAACTGGCTGCGGCTGTAAGCCTGAGCGCTGATCTCAAAGACAGATTTGAGGGTTATGTGTTTACACTGATAGCTACCAATTATAACATTGAGGAGCTTAAAACCCTTGCTGAAACGCGTATTGCATCAAATTACCAAAACAGCATCCGGCAAAGCCAGCTATACGCTGCAATGGGAAATGCAGCACCCGCTTTTGGTATGTTTGGAACACTACTTGGTTTGATTGTTATGCTGCAAAACTTCCAGGACACCTTGCAATTGGGTGTGGGACTGGGTGTAGCTCTGATGACTACCTTGTACGGCCTTACGCTGGCTCAGCTTTTTTTCTATCCAATGGAAAAAAAGATCAAAAATGCTGCCGGAAAAGAGGCACAGCGAGAGCAAATGATTCTGGAAGGGATCCTGCTCATTATGCAAGACAAACCGGCCATGTACATCAAAGATTATCTGACGGCATCCACAGAGTAAAACCAACCCATGACAATGCAATTGCAGGAACAAAAACAACCCGGACGTCAGTTTAAGCTGGTTCCCGATGTTGATACAGATCGCAACAATAGCGGTTGGCAATTAACCTATCTGGACACAATTACCCTGCTACTGGCTTTTATCATTATCATGGCAGGCATTGCCGGGGTGAATTTGTTTTTGTTTGATGATCCTGAAACCGGGCTTCGTACAGCGGTAACGGGTGAGCATCGGGTTCAGGCACCAATATTGGAACTTGAACAGGATTTAATAATCCTGCTTGAAGACAAGATCGGGGAGGGAGCACTTATTTTGGAAACAGAAGACCGCGAATTGCGCATGCACTTTCGTGGCAGCTCCTTTTATGAAGTGGGGCAGGCTGAATTACTTACTTCCGGACAGGTCATCATTGACCGCATTCTGGAGGCAATACATGAATTGGATTTTTACCGGTTTAATGTTGATATCGAAGGGCATGCTGACTCCACACCCATTCACACACTGCGCTTCCCAAGCAACTGGGAGCTATCTGTAGCCAGGGCTTCAAACATAGTGCGTTATTTTGTCGAATCCGGCTTTGAACCGGAACGGCTCAAAGCCTCCGGCTACGGAGATACATTCCCCGTAGCACCCAATACCGATGAATACGGAAATCCCATACCAGAAAACCAGGACATGAACAGACGGGTGGTGATCCGGTTATTCTATTAGGCAGGTATTGTTGATTTGTTGAGACATTTCGTACTTTGTGACAGGTCAAGCCCTGTCATTACAATCTTGCCTCTTCGAGCTTCCCGCTTCGAGCCTTTTATCCATAATTCTTAACTTTGTTTTGATTTATTTATACTGAAACCATGTTTCCCTTTCGTGGCAGACCCATACGTTTTGATGCAGTAAGAAACATCTTTCGCGCGCTCAAGTACCGAAATTACCGCTATTATTACTATGGCCAGAGTATTTCTCTGATCGGGGTTTGGGTGCAGAATATCGCAATGGGCTGGCTTGTTTACAGGCTAACCGGATCTGCCTTGTTGCTCGGTACCATTGCATTTGCGCTTCAGATCCCGTCATTGCTCATAACACCCTTTGCAGGAGTCTTGGCAGATCGCTGGAACAGGCGAAAAGTGATAATGGCCACCCAGGTCTTGCTGATGATGGTTGCATTTGCTTTGGCACTGCTTACACTCACCAACCTGATCACCGTGCCATTGATCATAGCTATGGCATTTGTCAATGGAGTTATTCTTGCTTTTGACACCCCCTTCCGGCAGTCTTTTGTGCCTGAGATCATCACCCGCCGTGAAGATTTGTCAAATGCCATTGCCCTGAACTCCTCGCTTTACAACCTGGCCCGTTTTATCGGGCCACCCATCGGGGGTGTTTTAATCGCCTGGATTGGTGAAGGCTGGTGTTTTTTTATCAACGGTGTTTCCTTTGTGGCGGTTATTGCTGCTATGGCAGCTATGCGCATCAAAAAGAAGCATCATGTGCGGCGATTTGGGTCGATATTCGCCCAACTTCGCGAGGGACTAAGCTATTCGTGGTCGTACATGCCCATACGTTACCTCATCAGGCTGGTGGCTTTGAGCAGCTTTTTTGGACTTCCGTTTCAGGCGCTTTTACCCATATTTGCCGCTGATATTCTACAGGGCGACTCCCAAATGCTGGGAATACTCACAGGTTCGTTGGGTGCAGGAGCACTTAGCGGCGCATTTTTTCTGGCATCACAACAAAACATCAACCAGATACCACGCCTTACCTTTTTTGCCGCAGTGATGTTTTCAACAGGTCTTGCTGTCTTTGCCATCTCTTCCCAGACGATACTTTCTATGACAGCCCTTGCTATTACAGGTTTTGGTATGATTGTACACTTCAATGCCACCAATAGCCTGATCCAAAACATCTCCGATGAAGACAAGCGGGGCCGGGTTGTCTCCCTTTACAGCCTGACCTTTATGGGGATCACACCTTTGGGAAGCCTGATGGCAGGAGCCATTGCTGAATACATTGGTGTACCCTATACCGTTTTTATGTTCTCACTAATCTGTCTTGCCTCCGCCCTGCTCTTTGGCAAACGCCTTAGGGTAGTTGTGTGCGGCCTCAAACAGGCACAACGAAAGGTTGCAGCATCAACTTAAGTTGAAAAATATGTATGGCACCACACAATCGTTACCTCTGTGCAGGCCGGCCTATACCGCTTCTTCCTCCTTCGAACTTAACCCCAACCATGATGCCCGGATTGCCCCTTTAAACAATAAAAGCCACCAATTAAAAATAATAGATAAAATATTATGCTGTTTGTGATATTATTTTGTATTTTTGACCACAGTAATGTTTTTTTAATTTTCTACCTTAGATGAAAGTATATCTTAATACTGCGTTGTGTAAGAAATGCCCGTTTTCAACTTTCAGATTGTGTCATTACAAACGTCTTTTGTACAAAAAAATGCCAAAAACCGATTCAAAGCTTAAAGTAATCCATAATTGCACCTATTACCGGAGAATATTTAAAAATGGGCAATATGTTTTGATTGATCTATATGATCAGTTGCCTGGAAAAAACGGCAGATGGAATTATGTAACCGCACACAAAAATGTACCGGGAGTGATTAAGGGGACAAGGGGGCACAAATTTGTTGTTGAACTGTTTGAACCCTATTTTTTGGTGCGCAAAAAAAAGGGAAGACCTTTTGCCAGCCGTTTAAAGCTTTACTCCCAGTGCTCCAGGGTTGCAAAAGACATAAGACCATACATTTTCAGGGAACAAAACAACCTGACTTTTGAAAGACTTCCTGAAACAGATCACATATTGAATTAGTTTGTGTTTTTGTTGTTTAATTATTAAACATTGTGTATGTTTGTTCTGAAACCATAAAAACAATGCAATGCATTATTACAAAAACAGTATTTTGCTGATTGATGACAATCCGCATATACGAAACACCCTACCCACACAGCTTGACCGCCATTTCCGGAAAACCACTGTACTTGAAAGGCCGGAGGAGATCTCAGAAGTTTTGAATACTGAAACATTTGACATCATTCTTCTGGATATGAACTATGCCGTTGGCGCAGAGAATGGACAGGAGGGGTTGTTCTGGCTGCGTGAGATCAAAAAGATGGACCCTGACGCGATTGTGGTGTTATTGACCGGCACGGAAGGTGCAGATAAAGCGGTTGAAGGACTGCAGGAGGGGGCTGCAGACTTTGTGATCAAACCATGGCATCCGGACAAACTGGTAACCAACTTAAAGCTTTTGCTTCGGTTGCGAACATTGGAGCAAAAGGCCATTAAACACAAAAAGCTTCTTGGCAAACAAAACAAACCCGACGTTCTAAACCTGGAAGAGATGGAAAAGATCGTTATTGAAAAGGCAATTTATGTGTACCAGGGGAACCTGTCGCATGCTGCGAAACAACTGGGTATTACCAGGGCAACCCTTTATGCTAAAATGAAAAAATTTGGTCTTTCGTCAGGGAAATAAACCACCCTTTCTGAATAAAAAGTAATACAAACGGTTTTGGAAATCATTTTCATACTTAGTGCGCCTGCCCGTGAAGAAAATGTAGGAGCAGCAGCACGCGCCATAAAAACCATGGGGATTCATGGCTTGCGATTGGTTAATCCAGCTTGTGATCATCTTGGGAAACGCGCAAGAGCCACTGCCCACGGTTCAGCAGA
>SLNX01000069.1 GCA_007132825.1 Bacteroidales bacterium
AAGAACACCCCGGCAGTACTGAAGATCACGCTGCCAATGATGATGAAGGGCTTAAAGACTGAGTTAAACTGTGTAACCAGGATGAGGGATATCAAAGCCACCGCGATCAGCAAGGCCCGGATCAGGAAGTCCATTGACTCTTCCTGTTCCTGCTGCTCTCCGGTAAATGCGTATTGATATCCGGTGGGCATGTCAACATTTCGCATCACCTCCATGATCTGGCTGTTGATCCGGTTTGCATTGTAGCCCGGCAGCACGTTTGAACTGAGCGTAACGACCCTGTTCCTGTCGATCCGGTTGATGGCACCGTAAGTCTTTCCCGACTCAGCGCGGGTTACTGCAGAAACGGGTACCTGCATGATCCTTCCGGTGCTTTGGCTTCTGAATGTAATGCGCTGGTTCATCAGAGCGGACAGGTTGTGCCTGTATTCCTCCTTCAGGCGGAGCTGGATCGGATATTCCTCCTCACCAACCTTGAAAGTGGAGACTTCCAGTCCGAAAAGTGCCGTTCGCATGGTGTTGGCGATCGCGTATGTTGAAATTCCAAAACGCCTGGCAGCATCCCTGTCGATATGCAACAGGATCTCAGGGTTATCGGTATCCAGGTCGCTTTGCAACCCTTCAATGCCTTCGATTCCGGCTTGCGCAATACGACTTTTTACCGTATCGGCCAGCATCATCAACCTTTCCAGGTCTGGTCCGCTGATCTCCAGGTTAATCGGTCGTCCGGACGGAGGTCCTGCCATGTTTTTCTCAATCCTGAACTCGATGCCGGCATACTGACCCACCAGTGCATCGCTGATTTCAGCCATGATCTCGTTTGTATTGATCCCGTCGCGATCCCTGAACTCCTCGAAGGTAACGGTGATCAAACCCCTGTGGGGTGTTTCCCCTGCATTGTTCTCCATTTCACCAACCGCTCCGCGTCCCACAACGGTGAGTACCGATTTTACAATGTGCCGGTAAGGGTCAATGATCTCCTCTACGTGGTGCTCAACCTCACGCATACGCCGGTCTGTTTCGTCAATGTCGGTTCCAACCGGCAGCTCGGCAAGAATGTTGATAAATTGCGGCTCATTGTCGGGGAAGAACAAGACATTCGGACTTCTCATCCCGAAAAGGGTGATTGCCACAAAAAGAAAAACGATCGTTCCGGTTACGAAAAAATAGGGATTGCGCCCACGAAGCGCAAAATGAAGCGTATTCCTGTAAAGCCCTTCAAGAAAAGGGAGGATATCTTCCCGGAAAATAACCGCCAGACGGCTTAGCACAAACTGTCCGAAGGCAAACAGGATGGATGCCAGAATGAACAGGTTTCCTGCAGGATTAAATCCACTGAGGTAAAACAGGACGGCAAGAACCAAAAATATTCCTGTAATAACAAGCTTCCGCCTGGTTTTTCCTGTTTTCAAGCCTGTTTTTTCTTCCGAAATACGCGCTTTCCGAAAAAATGTATAAGAAAAAACCGGAATGATGATCAATGCCACAAAAAGGGAGGATGAAAGAACAATGATGAGCGTGAGTGGCAGGTACTTCATGAACTCACCGGTAATGCCTGTCCAGAATGCGAGGGGTAAAAAAGCCGACAGCGTTGTTGCCGTTGATGTGATAATGGGTATGGCAATTTCCCCGATCGCTCGTTTTGCCGATTCAATCACCGAATAGCCCCTTTCAATAAAGCGGAAAATGTTATCCACCGCCACGATGGCGTTGTCGACGAGCAGTCCCAATGCCAGGATCAGGGAAAATAATACAATCATGTTGATTTGGAGATCAACAATTCCGAAGATCATGAAAGAGAGAAGCATTGACAAAGGGATGGCAATCCCGACGAACAATGCGTTTTTTAGTCCGAGGAAGAGGTAAAGCACCAAAACAACCAGTATGACGGCCATGATCACGCTGTTCTCCAGGTTGGAGAGCTGATTACGGATCTCTTCCGACTGGTCGTTGGTGATTGTGATGTTCAATCCGTCGGGGATGCGTCCATTTTGCCTTGATTCCTCCAGCACCTTGAATATGTTCTCAGTGGCAGACAGGAGGTTGTCGCCCGAATTTTTGACCACCTGCAGCGATACAACCGGTTGATCGTCAAGGCGGGCATAACTGGTTGGATCTGCGTAGCTGTCAACAACTTCGGCAACATCACGCAGGTAAACGATCTGCTGGTCTTCATATTTGATAATGATGTCGGCGATTTGTCGGGTGTCGGTAAATTCCCCGATGGTCCGTACCGACCAGCGGGTGTTGTCAGAGAAGCGCAATGTGCCTCCGGCCATGGAGATGTTCTCGGCGCTGATGGCGTTGGAGATGTCATCAAAGCTAAGTTCATACAACTCAAGCTTCAGCGGGTCAACGTTGACCTGGATCTCCCTCTCTTCAATACCTGTGATTTCCACTTTTGATATCTCAGGGATGTCTTCAATCTCCTCCTGCAGAAAATCGGCAAATCGCTTTAATTCATTGATGCTGAATTCGCCTGAAAGGTTGATATTGATGATCGGAAACTCCGAAAAGTCAATGTCGAATACCATGGGGTCGGAGGGAAGGTCGCTGGGAAGATCACCCTTTACCCTGTCAACAGCGTCTTTTACATCCTGCAAGGCATCTTTAATGTCGATTCCGGTTTCGAACTCCACAAAAATGTCGGAGTTATCCTGGGATGAGGTGGAGCGTAGTTCCCTGATTCCGGTTATGGTATGTATTTCGTTTTCAAGAGGGCGTGTGATGAGGTTTTCCATGTCTACCGGAGGATTTCCCGGGTAGATCGTCTTGACCAGAACGGTGGGGATTTCTACCTCGGGGAACAGTTCCTTCGGTAATGTACGGTATGACAATGTTCCAAAAAGGGCAATGATGAACGTAAGCAAGAATATGGTATTCTTGTTTTTGAGTGCAATGGTTGTGGGTTTAAACTCCCTCAAGATTTTATTGTTATCCATTTTTTCCGTTTTTCCTGATCGTTATTCCTGTATGATCCTGATGGCATCGCCCTCTGACAAACGGTGATGTCCTTTGCTGATAAGCAGGTCGCCTTCGTTCAAACCCGCTTTTATCAAAGTTTTACCTTCTGCTTCAGCACCTCGCTCCAGGTAGCTTTTTCGTGCTACCGGCAGTCCGTCACGTTCGGTGACGGTAAATACATAATGCCCCTGGGTGTCGAAACCAATAAGCATGGTAGGAACTACAATGGCCTCTTCGATATAATGGCTTTTGATACTTACATTGGCCATCATGTTAGGTTTAAATCTGTCTTGCTGGTTACTGATCTTAAGCTGCATCCTGAAGGTCCTGTTTTCGGGATTGATCACATGGCCAACCCGGTGAACCGGCACCTCCATTTCAAAACCGGGCCATGCAGGGAAACGCAGCGTAACCATTTCTCCGGGCTCTACATAAGACAGGTAAGCCTCAGATACTTCTGCATTGATATACATATCCTCAAGGTTTACAATTTCCATTACCGGACTGCCCGGCATCACCAATTCCCCGCGCTTCACGAAGGTTTCATCCACAAAACCATCAATTGGAGACCGCATAACGGCCATGTCTTTTTGAGATTCAAGGGTTTGCATCCGCTTTTGAAGGCTTTGCACACTGTTTTTTGCTTCAAGATACTGGATTTCACTGCCAATCTCCTGCGACCACAGCCTCTTCTGCCGCTCATAAACCGTTTCTGCAAGCGCCAGGCTGGTTTTTACCTCTTCAATGTTGCGTTCGATCACGTTTGTCGATAGCCTTGCAAGAACCAGCCCCTTTCTTACGGCATCTCCTTTGCTGACGAGGATCTCAGCCAGATTGCCTGATGTTTCCGGACTGATGATCGCATTATTTACCGCTTCCGCCGTACCACTGACCTTAAATCGGTTTACGAAAACCTCACGGCCGACCTCTCGCACACTGACTGGAATCCTGTTACGAATGGCGTCAGCTTCGCCCATTTCGATTAGCTGACGCTCCAGTTTGTTTGCCTTAATGGTAAGCTCATTGATTTGCCCACGGTATTGGCTGATCTGTTCGCGAATGGCTGCAGCAGAATCGGGGCTTTCCTCTGTTCTGTTACATCCGGAAGCGACTATGACGGTCAGGATAGCGACCACCAGAAGTTTTTGTTTTATTTTAAATGCATTCATAGTTTTGTTAATCTGTTTATTGTTTCTTAGGTGTTTGATATTCTGTGTTTTGTGATTTTACCCAAGATTTTCTAACCTCAAACCTCCAACTTCCAACCTCGTGTTTGCATAATCATTCACCTGTGTGTTAAAAATCCTGTCATGAGCGTTTCTATTGTTATCTTCATACTGTTATCTTCCCAGTGCTTTGTCTAATTTGTTTTTTGCATTCAGCAATGCAAACATGGCATTGTGATAGTTTACGTGGCTGTTCAGCAGTTGTTCATTTGCTTGCGTGAGTTCGAGACTGGAGGCCATACCCTCCCTGAACATGATTGATGTACGGTCCAAAATCCGTTGTGCCAATACCAGGCTCCCCTGCTCATTTTCATACTGCTCAAGGGCGCTCTCAAATTCCGCAACAGCTTCATTCTTTTGCAGGACAAGGCTGCGGCTTATGTGATCCTTCGCAATTTGCGTCTTTTCAAGTTCCAGGCGCGCTTGCTGAACCTGGGCTGCCCGCATCCCGCTTGAGAATATCGGTATGTTCAGGTTTACTGTAAAAAATGTAGCAGGGAACCAGGACCTTCCGCTGGCAAAGAAATTAAAACTGTCGCGCATGGCCATTTCCTGCCTGATGAAAGAAGCGGAGAGGGTTGGCAGATAGGCCGTTTGCTCCCTTCGCAATACCATCAAACTAAATGTTTCTTGTGTTTGGGCAAGCCGGTA
>SLNX01000206.1 GCA_007132825.1 Bacteroidales bacterium
TCTTTTTTAATACAAAACCGGTTAACGCGGGTAAATACAATTTAATTGTGCCAAAAATCCCATCACCCTCACCATTAGCCGGATAAATTATCGACTCATCAATCCTCCCTTGTCCGCCAAATTTCCGGGAATCTGTATTTAAAACAATCTGATAATCACCGGAAGGTACCTGTGCCGTGTAATCAGTATAGGATCTGAATGGACTAAAGTTAAAAACAAATAGCATGTTTCCGCGACCGAACACAAGCACCTGGTCTGATATGTGCTCCTTGAAAAGGTTGATATATTCTTTGCACAGAAGGTCATTCTTCAGACAAATCCGGATCATGCTCCGGTCAAAAGCTGCCAGATATTTGAATTTCAGATCAGGATGGTCCAACAGGCGCCATTGCCTGCGGGCATGGTGGTAAGACCAGTTGTTGTGCGCATTGGGAAAGTCAATCCATTCAGGATGCCCGAATTCATTACCCATGAAATTCAGATAGCCGTTTCCGGCTGTTCCAAGAGTAATCAGCCTGATCATCTTATGAAGCGCCATACCATTATCAACAACAAGGTTATGGCTGTCTTTGTGCATATTGTGATACATCTCCTGGTCCATCAGCCAAAAGATGATGGTTTTGTCTCCGACCAGCGCCTGATCATGCGATTCTGCATAGTGAATGGTCTTTTCCTCAAGCCGCTTGCCTTTGATTTGATGAAAAATATCACCCACATGCCAAAAATCTACCCTCTTTTCCTTTATGGTTTTGATCCAGAAATCGGGCACTCCCATCGCGAGACGGTAATCAAAGCCCATGCCGCCTATAGTTTGAGGAGCTGCCAAACCAGGCATGCCACTCATCTCCTCAGCCACAGTGATTGCCTGCGGACTGAATTCGTGGATCAGCTGGTTGGCAAGATACAGGTAAACGATGGCATCTTCATCCTGATTCAGATTGAAATACTGATCATAGCTATGAAAATCGGAGCCAAGTCCGTGATCCAGATACAGCATGCTCGTGACGCCATCAAAACGAAAACCATCAAAGCGGAATTCTTCGAGCCAATAGCGGCAATTTGACAAAAGAAAATGAAGCACCTCATCCTTTCCATAATCAAAACAGCGGCTGTCCCAGGCAGGGTGGTCACCTCGCGGACCATCATGAAAGAACTGATAGTAGGTGCCATCATACCTGCTGATTCCTTCGATCTCATTTTTTACCGCATGTGAATGCACCAGGTCCATGATCACATGCATACCACGGCCATGCGCATCATCAACAAGCGCTTTCAACTCCTCCGGCGTGCCAAAACGGGAGGAAGGTGCGAAAAAATTGCTGACGTGGTATCCGAAAGAGCCATAAAAAGGATGTTCCTGCACAGCCATCAGTTGAATGGTATTGTAACCGGCTTTTTCTATGCGTGGCAGTACGTTCAGCCGAAACTCCTCCCAGGTTCCCACCTTGTATTCCTCGGTAGCCATTCCGGGATGTGATTCATAAACTACAGGAAATGCAGGAGGCCCCTTGGGGGATGGATGCTTCCAACGATAGGGTTGATCGGGAGCCCAAAGCTGCGCATTGAAAACCAGTGAATGGGGATCCTGAACCACACGATTTGCCCATGCAGGTATCCGGTCGCCCGAACCACCGTTCCAGCATATATGAAGCTTGTATTGGTCGTTGTGCTTTAATAAATCAAAAGGGATCCGCATCTCCCATTTCCCATCTCCCAAAGCCTCCATGGTAAAACGCTCGTCGGGAAGCCAGGAAGTAAAGTCTGCAAGCAAATAGATTTTTTGTGCGTTTGGGGCCCATTCTCTGAGTATCCAGGAGGATTCTTCACGATGCAACCCAAAGTAATGGTGACCCATCGCAAACCCTGAAAGCGAACCTGCAGCGTTTGATAGCTGATCCGCCTTGTTCCAGGCCTTGCGTAACCTTCCTGAAATTGTCTTTAGGTGCGGTTGCAAGCCCTGATCATTTTGTACGAATTCTGGAATGAAAGTTGTCATAATGTCAATAATGCCCGATAAAGATAAACTATTTTTTCGGCATAAAACCATTCTCCTATATGGTTTCAAATAATTCTCCCCTTCCGCTAAATTTTATTATTTTTGCATTGTCTTAATTGAATCTTAATAAACGCAGTATACAGGTATTTCCATGACATTATTTGACTTACAAAATGGGGAAAAGGGAATCATTACCAAAGTAAAGGGACGTGGCGGATTTCGCCGGCGCATTATTGAGATGGGATTTGTTGTTGGGAAAACCGTTCAGGTTGTCAAAAAGGCTCCTCTACGTGACCCAATCGAGTACAATATCATGGGATATAATGTTTCTCTCAGGAGAAACGAGGCAAAGCTGATCGAAGTATTACCGGAATCTGACTTTCGACCCTCAAAAGAGCAATCATTCGACGGTGTATTGTACACTGAAAAGGCAGCCACTTTCAGAAAGCCAGGCAGCAACATTAATGTTGCGCTGGTGGGAAATCCAAACAGCGGGAAAACAACCTTTTTCAATCATGCCAGCGGATCGCGTGAGCGTGTTGGAAATTACAGTGGTGTAACCGTAGATGCCAAGGAAGCATTTTACTTGCACAAAGGCTACCGTTTCAACATAACTGACCTCCCGGGCACCTATTCCATTTCTGCCTATACCCCGGAAGAGGTGTTTGTGCGCGATTTTATCACTGAAAAACTTCCTGACGTAGTGATTAATATCGTGGATGGCTCAAACCTGGAACGGAATCTTTACCTGACTACACAGCTGATTGACATGGATATCCGTGTTGTAATGGTATTAAACATGTATGATGAGCTGCAGGAAAAGGGTGATGTATTGGATTATGAAAATCTTGGCAAGATGATTGGTATTCCGATCATTCCAACGGTCAGCTCTAAAGGTAAGGGTGTTAAAGAGGTTTTTGATAAAGTCATTGAGGTTTATGAAGATCGCGATGAGGTGCAGCGACATATCCATATTAACTATGGAACTATTGTTGAGGATTCGATTGGCAAAGTGCAGGACCACATCAAAGTCAGAGGCAATGAGCATCTTACCGACATGGTCTCGTCGCGGTTTTTGTCGATAAAGCTTCTTGAGGGCGACAAAGAGGCTCAAAAAACCATCAAAAATTTCTGTGAAAACAAACAGCAAATCCTTGATGAGTCGGAGCATGAATCTGCAAAAATCGAAAAGGAATTTGGTGAGCCAGCAGAGTCTGTGATAACGGACCTAAAATATGGTTTTATATCGGGGGCTTTGAAGGAGACTTTAAAGCCGGGTCATTCTGAAAAACGAAAAATGAGTGAGGTAATTGATACCATGTTGACGCACAAGCTTTTTGGCTTTCCGATTTTTCTGTTTTTCATGTGGGTGATGTTCTCAGTTACCTTTTTGGCAGGCGCTTATCCGATGGATTGGATTGAAGGGGGTGTGGATGCCCTTGCCGGCTATCTGAATGAAACCATGACGGCAGGACCTTTCAAAGATTTGCTGGTGAATGGCGTTGTGAGTGGTGTAGGTGGAGTGATCGTTTTCCTACCCAACATCATGATTTTATTTTTCTTCATCAGCCTGATGGAGGATACCGGTTATATGTCGCGGGCCGTTTTCATCATGGATAAGCTGATGCACAGGATCGGTCTGCACGGAAAGTCGTTCATTCCCATGCTTATGGGCTTTGGCTGTAATGTGCCGGCGATCATGGCGACACGTACCTTGTCGAATCGGAGCGATCGTATGCTAACCATGCTGATCAACCCATTCATATCCTGCAGTGCCCGTTTGCCAATTTACGTCCTGTTTATTTCGGCATTTTTTGTGAGTTACCGTGGCACAATGCTCTTCATTATTTATACAGTTGGGATTCTGGCAGCAATTGGCACTGCCATTTTGTTTAAGAAGACACTATTCCGCGAGAAGGAAGCACCTTTCGTAATGGAACTCCCCCCTTACCGGATTCCTACAATGAAAGCCATCACCCTTCATATGTGGAGCAAGGCCGTTCACTATCTTAAGAAAATCAGTGGGATCATTCTTGTTGCTTCCATTATCATATGGGCACTGGGCTATTTTCCAAATGGTTCGAATTATGCTGATACACTGGAGGAAAAAACAGCACAAATTGAAGCTGAATACACACAACTCAAAAATAACCTGGTTGCGGGCGACACAATCGCCATGAATAACCTGCAACGGGAGAAAGAGCTGGCAATCCTGAACCTGGAATCAGCCCTTTATTTAGAACGTCAGGAAAACAGCTACATCGGCATGTTGGGCAGAACCATACAACCGGTTATGGCACCCCTGGGCTTTGACTGGAAAATGACCATTAGCATTATAACAGGTTTGGCTGCCAAAGAAATTGTTGTCAGCACCTTAGCCGTTTTATACCAGGTGGATGAAACGGTTCAGACGCACAGTCAGAGCCTCGTGGAAAAAATCCAGAGCCAGGTTTATACCTCAGGGCCCCGAAAAGGTGAGCCTGTATTCACACCGCTTGTTGCGTTGTCCTTCATGCTTTTTGTGTTACTCTATTTCCCTTGTATCGCTGTGATAGCAACCATCAGCCGTGAATCGGGGCATTGGAAATGGGGATTATTCACAGTTGTTTACACAACGGCGGTTGCCTGGATCGTTGCATTTCTTGTATATCAGGCAGGAAGTCTATTTGTTTAGAGAATTTGCATTGACATTATGGTTACACAATGGATCATAACGGGAATCATCTTGCTGGCAGCTACAATTTGGGCCGGATACAAGATCTATAAGTACTTCTTCATCAAACCAAAAAGAAAAAGCTCAGCATGCGATCATTTTTCGGGTGATTGTGCCGAATGCATCAAGCA
>SLNX01000171.1 GCA_007132825.1 Bacteroidales bacterium
GTGATGGCGAGGGTTGCCGAGTTTCAAGGTTTCAGGGTTGCTGTTTTACCTCAGCCCAACTGGCGGGATGATTTGCGCGATTTTAAAAAATTGGGTGCGCCAAAATTCTTTTTTGGGGTTTCAGCCGGGGCGATGGATTCGATGGTGAATCACTACACACCACGGCGCCGGCGTCGCAGCGATGATGCCTACACACCAGGGGGGCGTGCTGGCTACCGGCCCGACATGCCGTCAATCGTTTATACCCAAATCCTGAAAGAACTGTATCCGGATATCCCTGTTGTGCTGGGAGGCGTTGAGGCATCGATGCGCAGGCTTACCCATTACGATTACTGGCAGGATAGGGTCGTACCCTCCATTCTGGTTGAAAGCGGTGCAGACATGCTGATCTTTGGTATGGGAGAACGTCCTTTCATACGAATTCTGGAACTGATGCAAAAAGGGGTACCTTTACAAAGCCTTCATAATGTGTTGCAAACCGCATTTGTATGGCCTGGCGATGTTGTTTTGCCTGATTTGAAAGGTATTGAATCAAAAAAACTTCCCTCTCACGAAGCTTGCCTGGCAGACAAGAAAGAATTTGCTGCCGCTTTCAGGGTTTTTGAACAGGAGAGCAACCGGTGGAAAGGCGCCAGGCTGGTGCAACGGTCGGGTGATCGCTTGGTTGTGGTAAATCCAGCCTATCCGCCAGCTGACCAGAAGATGGCCGATTTCCCTTTTGACCTGCCCTATACGCGCCTGCCCCACCCCAAATACAAAAAAAAGCCGCCAATACCGGCTTTTGAAATGATCAAACATTCTGTAACAGCACACAGGGGATGCTTCGGAGGTTGCAGCTTTTGTGCCATTGCCGCCCACCAGGGAAAGTTCGTGGTAAGCCGTTCCAAACAAAGTATCATCAGAGAAATTGATAGGATTGCCACTTCACCAGGTTTTAAAGGACATTTAAGTGACCTGGGAGGTCCTTCTGCCAATATGTATAACATGGGGGGGATCGATCTGAAGGTATGTCAAAAATGTAAACGGCCTTCGTGTATTTTCCCAGATACATGCAAAAACCTGAATTATGACCACAAACCTTTATTGAATCTGTATGATGCTGTAATGCAAGTCAAGGGTGTTAAGAAATTAACCATTGGAAGCGGCATTCGCGTGGATATGCTTGTAGGCAAAGACAAGGATCAAACCCAAAGATACGCCCTGAACCAATATTTGCAACGGGTGATCAGGCATCATGTTTCAGGCCGCCTTAAGGTAGCACCGGAACATACCGAAGATCATGTGCTTCAAGCGATGAGAAAGCCCACATTTAAATCTTTCCACCTTTTTTACAGCAAGTTCAGAAAGCAATGTAAAGATGAAAACCTGCCCTGGCAGGTGATTCCCTATTTCATTTCGGGACACCCGGGTACCAGTGACCGGGATATGATGCAACTGGCGCAGGTTGTGCAGAAGATGGGGCTGCAAACCGATCAGGTTCAGGAGTTCACACCAACACCCATGACCCTGGCAACCACAGTTTATTATACCGGGTTTGACCCTTATACAGGAAAAAACGTGGTTGTAGCCAGATCGGATGCCCGGAAAATGGCGCAGAAAAACTTTTTCTTTAAAAAAGGCTCGAAAAGACCGGTTGGAAGGGCACAGAAAAAGCCGGCCTATAAAAAATAGGCCGGCTTAACTATATTTAGCACCGAAGATTCGTTAAATTACTTATGGGTTTTTTCACTGGAAACACTCAGTCTTTTCCTGCCTTTAGCCCGGCGTGCAGCCAGAACCTGCTGTCCGTTTTTCGTGGCCATTCTTTTTCTGAACCCATGTTTGTTCTTTCTTCTCCTGACGGAAGGTTGATATGTCCTTTTCATTTCCTGATGCTTTTTATCTGTTTGTAATGCCTGCTAAAAAATTTAGCCTCGCAGCTTTTTATTTCGGACTGCAAAGATAGAAAAATATTTTTTGACAGCAAGCAAATCGATCAAAACTTTATTTTGATGATCAGTCAAGGATCATTGTATCAGTCCGGCTCAGTTTGCTATCCACATAAGCCATGATCTGGTATGTTCCGGCTTGCAGTCTTTCGGTGTGAATAATGTTAAACTCAACATGCACAGGTTCATTGTCATAACTTATCCGCTGCACGTCGGTGTATTCAATGACTTCGCCGGTTTCTTCAATCTGGAAAGATTCGGGTTGTGCGTTGATTACATACCCGTCTGGGCCCAGGATTACCAAATGAACCATACTTTCTCCTGCTTCTGTAAAGTAGGATCCGTCCACTTCAAAGCTAATGAAAGTGTTGTCAACCCTTCTGGCTTTTGTAACATTGTATCGGTCTGCACAAATCCGGCGATCCCATTTTGTCATAATGCACATGTTGTACACATTCAAAACTTTTGATTTTTCAACTTGCTCAAGCAATTGTTCATGAGCTGAAGCCAGGGCATCCAGTTCCTGTTTCAGCAAAGCTACCTCGTCATTAAGCATTGCCTGCTGAATCTGCAGCTCCTCTTTTTCAGAAAGCAATAACACATTTTGCTCACGCACTTCTGCCAACTCATTGCTTCTGGTTGAAACCCTGCGGTTCAGGTTCGTGATGCGGGCATCTTTCTCTGCCACGATCGCAGCATGCTCCTCATTAAGTCTCGCAATGTTCTCTTTTCCTTCTTCAATGATCTCATCTTTAAGCGCTAACGACTCGTTTAACGCATTAATGTTTTGCTGAAGATTTGTTCGTTCAGCGATCAAAGCGTCCTTCTCATCTGAGAGTCTGCCTGAGCGATTCATGTATACTATGTTGCCCACGATCGCAATTGCCAATAAGACAGCCAGAACAATGATACCGATTCTCTGGTTTCTGATTACTTTTCCTGATGTATTTTCTTTGGTTTCCATGAGTGAAAGATTGATTAGGGTGTAATTTAATGTTTTAGTTTTTTAGTGGTATGTTTTTTATGGTTTCTACGAGAAAATCATAAAAAAGTTTAACTGTTTTGATGTTTACCATCTCATCAGGCGAGTGTGGGTTGCGTATTGTGGGCCCGAATGAGATCATGTCAAGACCCGGGTAAACACTTCCGATGATACCACATTCCAGACCTGCGTGGATCACCTTGTGTTCCGGAGTTTTTCCAAATAATTGATGATAGACATCTTTCATTGTGGTTAGGATGGGAGAGTTCACATCCGGTTTCCAGCCCGGGTATTCGCCAACCTGCTCTACCTCAGCTCCTGCCATTTCAAAAACGATCCGCATCATGTTACAAAGGTCCTGCTTGGCAGAATCTACGGAGCTGCGTTGCAGCGTAGCCACTTCAACTTTACCCGCATCCGATTTCAGAATGGCCAGGTTGGTACTGGTTTCAACCACTTCGGGCATCTCGGCAATAAAGCGGATGGCTCCGTTCGGACAAGCATAAACACTGTTAAAAATGTTTCTGCCGGTTTCTTCGTCCATCACATATTCGGGCAGATCAACCGGCTTTGCATGCAATTCAACGCCTGGGTCTGTGCTACCAAGCTCCTTCACAACAGCTGCATGCAGATCTTTTACCAATTGTTCAAATTTTCCCTTGTTTGTTTCAGGGAGGGTTACTATGGCTTTTGCTTCACGTGGAATGGCATTGCGCAAACTGCCACCGTCGACTGAAGAGAGGCGCATCCCCAGATCTCGCGAAGCCTGCCACATCAGCCGGTTTAATATCTTAACGGCATTCCCCCTGCCCAATTTGATATCCAGACCCGAGTGCCCCCCTTTCAGACCCTTTACATCAATTTGGCAGGCAATATGCCCAGCCGGAATTTTTTCTTCCTTGTAACTGAAAAAGGCATTGGTGTCAATTCCACCGGCACAACCGATATACAATTCCCCTTCATCTTCCGAGTCGAGATTGATCAGGATGTCTCCATTCAGCAGCCCCGGCTTCAGTTCAAAGGCACCTGTCATCCCGGTTTCTTCATCAATGGTAAACAGACACTCTATGGGGCCGTGTTCGATATCATCAGCCTCAAGCACTGCAAGGGCAGCTGCAACACCAATTCCATTGTCAGCACCCAGAGTGGTGCCCCTGGCCTTCACCCATTCTCCGTCGATGTAGGGTACGATCGGGTCTTTCTCAAAATCGTGAACCGTGTCATTGTTTTTCTGTGGGACCATGTCAAGATGTCCCTGCAGGATAGCGGTTTTCCGATGCTCCATGCCGGGAGTGGCCGGCTTGCGGATCACCACGTTGCCCACATGATCCACAATCGTTTCCAGACCAAGCTCTTCGCCAACACCTTTTACGTAGGAGATAATCGCCTCCTCCTTTTTTGATGGGTGTGGGATATTGCACATGGCCTCAAAATACTTCCATACCGATTTGGGTTCCAGTCCGCTTAACACATTGCTCATTTTCGTTGTTTTTGTTTGGTTATTATTAAATGCATTGATTTACAGCAAATGTAGTAAAAAATGAACATTTTCTGCGATCTGACAGTTAATTTGTTATTAATAAACATCAAAACAATTGAAATTATGACAAAACTAAAACCCGGCGACAAAGCCCCCGACTTTAATGGCATTGACCAGGATGGAAATCCTATATCCCTTCATGATTTTAAAGGATACAAACTTGTACTCTATTTTTATCCAAAGGACAGCACTCCTGGATGTACTTCACAGGCATGTAACCTGCGCGATAATTATGATCTTCTGCTCGAAAAAGGGTATAAGGTCGTGGGCGTGAGCGCAGATAGCGAGAAATCCCACAAAAAATTCATCGAGAAAAACAACTTGCCCTTCCCGCTGA
>SLNX01000057.1 GCA_007132825.1 Bacteroidales bacterium
ACAGGGTCGGGTTTCGTTCGCACCTGCCTGATTGCCGGCAAAAGAAGCAGCAGGGTTATGGCAGATGCGATCAGGTTGGCGATGAACACATAGCCCACACCAATATCGGGATGGTAAACGTATGTGATGTATTGCCGGACTGTTTCGCTGCTGTTTTCCATGAGCCACGGACACAGCAGCAGAAAAAAGAGCACCAGGCTGATGTTGACAGCGATGGATGTGAGTCGTATTGTTGCAAAGCGCAGGGCTTTGTTTTCAGCGCGAAGCCGTGCAAAGGGGATGGCTGCGATGGCATCCATTGCGACGATCAGGCCGATCCATATGATATATTCAACATTGTCCGGGTAGCGCATCACCTCTGCGAGGCTTTGCCGCCAGATAACAAAAAAGAGGATAAACAGGGATGAGGTGAACACTACTGACAGGAAGGTTGTGCTGAATACCCTGTTTTTCTGTTCGGGATGTTGTTCTGAGAAACGAAAATAGGCTGTTTCCATTCCATAGGTCAGAACGATCAGCAGAACGGCTACGTAGGTGTACATTATTGTAACCACACCGTATTCGCCGGGAAGGAAGACACGTGTATACAGAGGCACCAGGAGGAAATTGATCAGCCTGCCCACGATGCTGCTCAGCCCGTAAATAGCTGTTTGTCCTGCCAGACGTCTCAGAGGATTCACGATCAGTCGTGTTGTGGAATGGTGTGGTTAGTCTCCCAGATCCTGTTCGGCACGCACTTTGGCCTTCCAGGCTTCATAAGTGCTTTTAAAAAACTCCGGTTTGTTCACACGCAGCCAGGTTCCATACTTAACATAATCAGGTATGATACCTCCTTTTGATTTTTTCTGATCTTCCGGAACACCCATTTGGTTCAGATGACGCTCGTAAGCGATTTTGCTGGGTCTGTCTTCTTTTCTGTTCATGGCTTAATCCGTTGAACCTGCTTTACGCTTAGCTCTTGCACACCTATTGCGCGAAGCAGGCTGTTCATAAAAATTATGGTAGCCCCGACAGGAATCGAACCTGTATCTAAAGTTTAGGAAACTTCTATTCTATCCGTTGAACTACGGGGCCTTTTGCCTCTGCAAAGATAAGGAGTTTTTTGAAAATTAAGCATAAGCCAGCAAAAAGAATATTTATGCCTGCAAATTTTTAACTTAAATTTCAATTATGTTTAGCTGATGGAACTCCCGTTGTCAAAGTTTTCTTCCGCAGCTATGAAAGTCAGGGCTCCGTCGTGGTTTTCAGCCATCAACAGCATACCGTGCGATTCAATACCCTTAATTTTTCGTGGTGCCAGATTGGCAAGGATTACCGCTTTTCTCCCTGGCAGCTTGTCACAGTTGAAGTGTTCGGCAATGCCGGCGACCACGGTACGTTTGTCAACACCTGTATCGACCAGCAGTTTGAGTAGCTTTTTGGTTTTGGGTACCTTTTCGGCTTCCAATATGGTTGCCGTACGCAGGTCAAGCTTGGTAAAATCATCGAAAGTAATGGTTTCCTTCAGTGGTTTGGCAGCCTCTCCGGCACTATTGTTGTTAAGTGTGACCCGAAGCTTCTCGATCTGTGCCTGGATGGCATCTTCCTCAATCCTTTCAAACAACAATTCCGGCTTATTGATCGCATGACCCGATTCCAGGAGGTTGCTCCTGCCGCCATCATGCCACTTGCAGGGCTTCATTCCAAGCATCTTCAGCAATTTCCCGGAAGTGTGGGGTAAAAAGGGTTCTGAAAGCACGGCCAGTGAGGCACATACCTGAAGACAGACATTCAATATGGTTTGCACCCGTTCAGGGTCTGTTTTGAATAGCTTCCAGGGCTCCTCTTCAGTAAGGTAACGGTTGCCAACGCGTGCAAGGTTCATCAATCCCGACAGTGCCTCCCTGAAACGATAATGTTCCAGGCTTTTCCCGATGGTTTCAGGAAACTGTGCAAGCTGTTCCAGGGTTTGGGCATCTTTGCCGGTAATCTGCCCCTTTGCCGGCACCCTGCCGTCGAAATATTTATGGGTAAGCACCAGCGTCCGGTTCACGAAGTTTCCAAAAACAGCAAGCAGCTCATTGTTGTTTCTTGCCTGGAAGTCTTTCCATGTGAAGTCGTTGTCTTTCGTTTCGGGTGCTGCAGCGCAAAGTACATAGCGAAGCACATCCTGCTTCCCGGGGAATTCCTTCAGGTATTCGTGGAGCCAGACTGCCCAGTTTCGTGAGGTGGAAATCTTATTGCCTTCAAGATTCAGAAATTCGTTTGATGGCACGTTGTCGGGAAGGATGTAGGAGCCTTCGGTATGCAGCATCGTTGGAAAGATGATGCAGTGGAACACAATGTTGTCTTTTCCGATAAAATGCACCAGCTTCGTATCGGGGCTTTTCCAGTATTTTTCCCAATCCCTGCCTGTGGCTTCAGCCCATTCGCGTGTGGAGGAGATATAACCAATGGGAGCATCAAACCATACATACAACACTTTGCCGTCAAAACCTTCCAGAGGCAGTTTTACACCCCAGTCAAGGTCCCGGGTAACGGCTCGTGGTAAAAGACCCTGGTCAATCCATGACTTACATTGCCCGTAAACATTTGGTTTCCAGTCGTGCTTGTGACCCTCCAAAATCCACTTCCGGAGCATGGGTTCATAATGATCGAGGGGCAAATACCAGTGCCGGGTGTTCTTTTTTACCGGTGGGTTTCCACTTAAAACAGACTTTGGGTTGATCAACTCGTTGGGGCTCAATGATGTTCCGCAGTTTTCACACTGGTCGCCATAAGCCTGCTCATATCCGCAGTGCGGACAGGTTCCGGTGATGTACCTGTCGGCAAGAAACTGCTTGTTCTCTTCGTCATAATATTGCTCCGACTCTTTTTCCACCAAAACACCTTTATCGTAAAGGGTTTTAAAAAAGGCTGAAGCGGTTTCATGGTGAATCCTGGCGCTTGTGCGGCTGTAATGATCAAAGGCGATCCCGAATTCTTCGAATGACTTTTTGATAAGATCGTGATACTTATCAACCACCTGCTGAGGGGTTTTGCCCTCTTTGCGAGCCTTGATGGTAATCGGGACGCCATGCTCATCGCTGCCGCAGATATAGATCACCTCTTCCCCTTTCTGACGGAGGTAGCGTGCGTATATATCTGCAGGAATGTAAACGCCTGCAAGGTGTCCGATATGGATCGGTCCGTTGGCATAAGGCAATGCCGCTGTAATAGTGGTTCTTTTATACTTTTTCTGACTAGAATTGCTCATCGTTCCGGATTTTGGTTTGCAAAGGTACGAAATGTTCCAAACCCAAAAGAAAACATTAACTTTGCAGGGAGAAGAAGCTCGAAGCTCGAAGATCGATGTTAGAAGTTGGAGGTTGGAGGTTGGAAGATTAGCAGGTGTGCAGATTTGCAGATGTGCAGATTGTAATGGCAGGGCTTGACCTGTCACCAAAACCCCGAAGGATTGACATAGAAAAATCATTTTCAATAAAGAACAACGAACAGGTGTAAATGGAAATACAAGCCATAAAGCAACGTTTTGGGATCATTGGTTATTCGCCGCGCCTCGACAGGGCAATCGATGTGGCTTGTCAGGTGGCACCGACCGACATTACGGTATTGATTTCCGGGGAAAGTGGCACCGGGAAGGAGGTTTTTCCAAAGATCATTCACCACTTGAGTGCCCGCAAACACGGGCCTTACATTGCCGTAAACTGTGGTGCCATACCGGAGGGAACAATCGATTCGGAGCTGTTCGGACATGAAAAGGGGGCTTTTACCGGCGCCCAGGAGTCCAGGAAAGGTTATTTCGAAGTTGTGAACGGAGGTACCATCTTCCTGGATGAGGTGGCAGAGTTGCCGACCCTTACACAGGTGCGGCTGCTAAGGATTCTTGAGACGGGAGAGTTCATCAAGGTGGGATCATCAAGGGTATTGAAAACGAATGTCCGTGTAGTGGCAGCTACCAATGTAAATCTGCAGGAGGCGGTAAGTGCCGGCAGATTTCGCGAAGACCTTTATTACAGGTTGAGTACGGTGCCCATTTATGTGCCCCCATTGCGGGAGCGCAAGGAGGACATCATTATGCTGTTCAAGAAGTTCTCATCCGATTTTGCCGAGAAATATCGCATCCCCCCCCTGCAGCTTAGCGAGGATGCTGAGCAACTGCTCATCAACCATCGCTGGTCAGGGAATGTGCGGCAGTTAAAAAACCTGGCGGAGCAAATATCGGTGATCGAAAAAGACCGTTTTGTCACCGCTGAAGTTATCGACCGCTACCTTCCGGAAGCATCGGCAAACAAGTTACCCATACTTTTTAGTGATGCACAGACAGCGGTGTCTGGCCTCAGTGAGCGGGAAATTTTGTACAAACTTTTGTTTGAGATGAAGCGTGATATCACCGATATGAAAAAGGTGATCACTCAGATGCTGCAGGATGGACATCTTTCCGGGAGTTTCAGGGAGGAGCATGCCCACCTGATTGAGAAGCTTAACCAGGAAAGGGATCTGCCCCAGGTTTATAAGGAAAAAGAGGAACCTGCACGTGGCGAGGATTTTGTGGAAAGTTATGAGGAAACCCCTCATGAATACGTGGAGGAAAGTCTATCCATTCAGGAAAAAGAGAAAGACCTCATCGAAAAAGCATTGCAAAAACACAATGGTCGCCGAAAAAAAGCCGCCAAAGAGTTGGGTATCTCTGAAAGGACGTTATACAGGAAAATAAAGGAATATAATATTTGAAGTAAAAAAGCTCGAAGCAGGGAA
>SLNX01000192.1 GCA_007132825.1 Bacteroidales bacterium
CGCAATGCAATTTGTGCCACAGGCCTGGCGCGTCAGCAATGGGTAGGATTTCGTGATATTGAAGGAAACAGGGTGAACCCAGAGACCTACAGCCTGAATGTGGATGCGCCGATCCCTCTTTTAAGAGGGGGCGTTGCTTTGGGCTTTTTGCAGGATCAGCTGGGTTTTGAGAGAACAGTAGGGGTAAAAGTTTCCTATTCATACCATTTGGACATGTCGATGGGAAGGCTTGGAATTGGCGCACAGTTCGGTTTTCTTGACAAGCAGATAGATTTTTCCTCACTGAACCCGATCAACACAGGAGATCCGGTTTTAATCGGAGGAGAGGAAAACCACATATTTTTTGACTTTGCCCTGGGTGCTTTTTATTTACTTGACGACGAACTATGGGCAGGGTTATCGGTTTCGCAGCTCAGACAGGCCCGCGGACCCATAGGCGACAGTGATTACAGCCTCAGAAGACATCTGTACCTTTCGGGTGGGTATCATTTTCTTCTGCCGGGCAACACAAGTTATGAGATCAGCCCTTCTGTGCTGCTAAAAACAGACCTGGCGTCATGGCAGGTCGACCTGAATACAATTGTTACATACAATAACCGCTTTTGGAGCGGCGTTAGTTATAGACCCCAGGATGCCGTGGTTGTGATGCTTGGGGTAAAATTTGACCAGATAAGTGTGGGTTACTCTTATGATATCACCACTTCCTGGCTCGGGTCAATGGGAAGAAGCTACGGCAGTCATGAAATATTTCTGCAATATTGTTTTGATCTTGATATTGATAGAATAGAATCTGTGCAAAGAAATATCAGATTTTTGTAATTTTGCAGTCCAAATAAATTATTAGCCACATAGTTGGCTGAGTTTTGTTACAATTGAGAGAAAGGTTATAGCCAATTAAAGATATCGTTATCATGAAAAGACTGATTCTGCTCGCATTGATTGCAATTTTGCTGACCGGCTGCCCCGGCAGGGACAGAGGACACCTGATTGGTGTTCAGGACAGACCTTCGTCAGTTTACGCGCCCCCTCCGGGCATGGTACTCATTCCAATGGGCAGTTTTGTTATGGGGCCCTCCGATCAGGATATGGCTTACTCCCACAGTGCCACCTCCCGAACGATATCAATGTCAGCGTTCTACATGGATGAAACTGAAATAACGAATAACCAGTACCGGCAATTTGTTAACTGGGTGCGTGATTCAATTGCCAGGAAAATGCTTGCCCAAGAAGCCATGGCAATACCGGAACTTGAACAATATGGTATCCTTGAAGATGATGAAGGGTTCCTTCTGGATGAACCGCTTATCCGTTGGCCAAGGGAAGGTGGACCCAGAAGAATCCGCTGGGATGGTGAAGAGGAAAGAGAGATTCTTGCAGACATGTATCTTCGCGAAGAGGAACGTTTTTTTGGGAGACGGGAGTTCGATACAAGAAAGTGGATTTACTCCTATTACACCATTGACCTTCAAAGAGCTGCCAGAGACCGTGATGTTTTGCGACAGGATCTGATTACACGGCATGAGACACCGGTTTATCCCGACACACTTGTGTGGATAAGGGATTTTACTTACTCTTACAATGAACCCATGACAGAAATGTATTTCTGGCACCCCACTTACGACCACTATCCGGTGGTTGGTGTTGACTGGAATCAGGCAAAAGCATTTAATGCCTGGCGAACCGAATACCTGAACAGCTACCTTGCCAGTGAAGGCGATCCTTTTGCACATAAGTTTGAACTGCCATCGGAAGCACAATGGGAGTATGCAGCACGAGGAGGGCGACATTTGAGTCCTTACCCATGGGGTGGCCCTTATGTCTGCGAACCAGAGGGTTGCTTCCTGGCAAACTTCAAACCACAAAGGGGCAGATATGCACTTACCGGTGGCCTGTATCCCGTTATTGCAGGATATTACCCTCCAAATGATTACGGGCTTTATGACATGGCCGGAAATGTAGCGGAATGGACCCGGACAGCCTATGATGAATCTTTCTATTATTTCATGCCCGATATGAACCCCGATTATCAGTACAATGCAGACCCAAACGACCCCCCGTCGCTGAAGCGAAAAGTTATCCGGGGCGGATCATGGAAAGACATTGGATACTTCCTGCAGGTTAGCACAAGAGCCTATGAATACCAGGATACGGCTACATCCCATATCGGTTTCAGGAGCGTTCAGACTTTTCCCGGCCGGGGGCTGGATCCAGGTCGCAGGGGCGCTGAATCAAATGTATATTAAAGAACAAAAAACTTTATCACAATCTAAACACGACAAAAATGAAATTTGCACAAAACAGAACCTGGAAACTATTCATGTCCAGATTATATGGATGGGGCGCATCGCTGGTGATCATTGGCGCCCTGTTTAAGATTATGCACTGGCCCTTCGCCGATGTGGCACTCGTTGTCGGTATGGGTGTAGAGGCCATTGTGTTCTTTTTCTCCGCTTTTGAAAGTGCACCTGAGGAATACGACTGGAGCCTTGTTTATCCGGAACTGGCCGGACTTGAGCCTGAAGAAAGGATTGCACGGGAAAGAACAATGGTAACCGGTGGCACACAAAACATTACCCTCTCATCCAACCTTGACAAACTGATGGAAGAGGCAGACATTGGCCCCGAGCTGATCAACAAACTGGGTCGCGGACTGCGCAACCTCAGCGATAACGCTGCCCGGCTGGCAGATCTCTCCAATGCAACCGTCGCAACCAATCAGTACATCCAGAATATGGAAGATGCGTCCAAGTCTGTTCTGGAGTTGAGCCAGTCTTATAAAAACAAGGCTGAATATCTGAAGCAGGATCTTAGTTTGTCTGAGGAATATAACTCCAGCCTGAAGAATGCCGTGCATTCACTGAACGATATCAGTGATTCTTACAAGGAAACCGCGTCTAAAGCAAAAGACAACATTTATGCCTCCGAAGAAATGACAAAAAGCCTTACTGCCCTGAATACGGCGTACGAGCTTCAGATGAAGGCCACAAACAATCAAACAGAGGTTTCCAAAAGGCATGAAGAGGCTGTTGGCGCAATAACCGATCAGCTCAGCAGTTCCGCCGCATCAGCACAACAGTACAAAGAAGAAATGGAACAGCTTACTGAAAACATTAAAAACCTTAACAACGTTTATGGCAATATGCTTTCAGCAATGAGTTTTAATGTGAACAGATAGCGGCTTTATTCGTTCCGCTGATTTTATGCACAATTTCATTTGATATAAGATACATTCCAATATTATGGCAGGTGCAAAACAAACCCCCAGACAAAGACTGATCGGACTAATGTATCTGATCTTTCTGGCACTGATGGCCCTCAACGTATCTGTGGAAGTCCTTGACTCATTCCCTTTGATTGACAGAGGGATTCAGGACACAAACAGAAACTTTGAGATGAAAGTTGATATGATTTATGATGACTTCAACGCACAGGTTCAAAATTTCTCTGAAGAACATGTCTATCCCTTTCACGGACAGGCCCTATACATTAGAGAACTTGCAGACTCCCTGGTCAATTATGTGATGACCAACCGAACGCTTATGATTGCCATGTTAAACAACATTGGTTTTGAAGAGGCAGATACACTTGACCTGATTGACTTAAGGCAAAAAGACAATTACAGCCGTTCAACCAGGTTCTGGATGGAGGAGGGAGGCAGTTCAGGAGGTCCAGGCACTCGGGCATTTACCCTCAGGGAAATGATGGAAAACTTCAAGTTCGAAGTAGACAGCATCCTGGCATCACACGACCAAAACATTACACTTGGACTCGACACAGAAGGCCCTTTTTACAGGGGAGACACCCGTGTAGACTGGCAAACTTATAACTTTGACCGGGTTATTTCCGTAGCTGTGGCCACAAACCTTAGCCGGATGGTTACCGAAATACGCAATGCTCAGTTTGATGCCATCAGCATGCTTTATGATCTGATCCATGCCGGACAGTTTCGTTTTGATGAGGTCACCGCAAGAATTGTACCCGAAAGCAGGATCGTAATGCAGGGCGGACGGTTTGAGGCTGATGTATTTGTTGCAGCAATAGATACAAGGCAGGATCCTCAGGTTTTTGTTGATGGCATTGGCAGAATACCTGTTAGCGATGGCGTAGGTCGCCTGCGCATGGCAGCAAGCTCCCCCGGCACACATACCATTAATGGCAGGATCGTAGTAAGATCCCCCGCCGGTGTTGAAACCTCACACCCATTCAGAACACAATACACCGTAGAGTCTCCGATGGCAACGGTTTCCCCAACGCGAATGAATGTTTTTTATGCCGGGCTCGACAATCCTGTTTCAATTGCAGCAGGAGGAGTCCCAACAGAAAGCCTGGTGCCCGAAATATCAGCAGGAGGAACCCTGACCAGAAGATCTGACGGCAGCTATATTGTTACCGTTGATCCTGATGTTCGTGAAGTCAACATAACAGTCCGTGCCAGAGTTGGTGACCGCCTCGAAACCATGGCTGTTTCACCTTTCAGAGTGCTAAGAACACCGGATCCAACTGCATACATTGCCGGTCAAAGGAGCGGAAGAATCCCCAGGCAGCTGCTCACAAGACCTCAAACCATTATCGAGGCAAGAATGGCTGAAGACTTTGTCTTTGACTTGCGGTATGAGGTAGCACGCTTTGAAATGTTAACCGAAAGAGCCGGTGAGATAAGACGGGAGAGGCAGGACAACGGCAATATGCTGACCAGCGAAATGATCTCGCTGATCGCTAATGCCAGAAGTGGACAAACAGTAACATTTACAGACATTTGGACACGGCCGGGACCCGATGGACGAGAAAGAAACCTAGGTGCCCTGTCGTTTACTATTGAATAATCATTTTTAATCCACGGAGGATATCCATATGATAAAGTATTTGATCTTATTGCCCATACTCAGTATGTTGATGATCCCTCAGGTTCACAGCCAGGTGCAACCTGAAGAGGCACCACCGCCACCCAGAGACGGTTTCTATGAGCGGAGAGCAATTCATGAAAGGAGTCCGATAGAACTTCCATATGTAAGAGAGGCCGATATCCTTTGGTCACTCAGGGTATGGCAACGCATTGACCTGCGCGAAAGGATAAACCAAAGACTTTACTTTCCGGAAAGTCCAAGCGGTGAATTTAAAAGCCTGATGCAGGTTTTGAAAGATGCCATCATTGACGGCGAAGTCAGGGCATATGGCATTGATGACGAAAGCTTTCAGGGGGAGCCACTGGATCCGGAAAGACTCTTTGAAGACCTTGCCAGACCCTTTACGTTTACCGTTGAGGGGGAAGAATTTACCGAAATGGTGCCTTTCTCAACAACAGATGTCTATATTTTCAGAATTAAGGAAGAGTGGTTTATTGACAAAAGAAGAGGTAGACTGGACGTACGAATCATAGGCATATCACCGGCAATGCTTGTAAGGGACGAAGACACCGGTGAACTCACAAATGTACAGGAGCCTATCTTCTGGATCCCTTTTGAAGAGGTCAGACCGGTGCTGGCAAGAGCACCTGTTTATAACTTGCACAACAGCAGCCAGATGATATCATTTGACGACCTCTTTATCCGTCGTTTCTTTAATGGCACAATATACCGGGAGGACAGACCCGACAACAGGGCCATTAGCGAATATATTGAAGATCCTGTCGAACGACTGATGGAAGCGGAACGGATCAAAGAGAGGATCAGGAATATGGAACTTGACCTGTGGCATTATTAATTGATTATAACTTAGATTATATAAAAGGGGCGCTTGCCCCTTTTTTTATATCATATCGGCAGGGCTGACCCATTTATCAAAATTCTCTTCTGACACGAAACCAAGGGTGATGGCCGCTTCTTTTAAACTCAGGTTCTCTTCGTAAGCTTTCTTTGCAATTGTTGCCGCCTTATCGTACCCAATGTGCGGGTTTAGCGCCGTTACGAGCATCAGCGAGTTTTGCAAATGCTTGCCGATTTGCTCCCTGTTGGCTTCTATACCTGCAACACAATGGTCGGTAAAGCTGTTGCAGGCATCCGCTATCAACTGCGCTGATTGCAGCAAGTTGTAAATCATCATTGGTTTGAATACATTCAGCTGAAAATGTCCATTCATTCCACCCGCTGTAATCGCCGCATCATTTCCAATAACCTGGGCTGCAACCATGGTTAATGCCTCAGGCTGAGTTGGGTTAACCTTTCCGGGCATGATCGAACTGCCCGGCTCATTTGCCGGAAGTATGATCTCTCCAATTCCGCAGCGCGGACCTGAGGCCAGCATCCGTATGTCGTTTGCAATTTTCATTAACGACACTGCAATTGTTTTTAAACCACCACTGCTTGCAACGACAGCATCATGTGCCGCCAGGGCCTCGAACTTATTGGGTGCTGTAACAAACGGTTTTCCGGTTAAGGAAGCAATTTCAGCGGCGACAGCCACGTCAAAACCCTTTGGTGCATTGATGCCCGTACCCACTGCGGTGCCGCCGAGGGCCAGTTCCCGTAAATGGTTCATGGTGTGTTGCAAATCACGAATGCCATATCCAATCTGAGCCACATAAGCAGAAAACTCCTGCCCCAAGGTAAGTGGCGTGGCATCCATCAAATGGGTCCGGCCAATCTTCACAATCTCCTTAAAGGAATCTGATCGTTCCTGTAGTGCTTGCTGAAGCTTTTTCAGCGCGGGTATTGTTTTCTGCTCGATCAACGTGTAAGCGGCTATATGCATCGCTGTCGGAAATGTATCATTTGATGACTGTGACTTGTTGACATGATCATTGGGATGAACCTTTTTTTTATTGTCATCAAGGTTTCCTCCAAGCAGTTCATGTGCGCGGTTGGCAATCACCTCATTAAGGTTCATGTTGCTCTGCGTGCCACTGCCGGTTTGCCATACCACCAAAGGGAAATTATTGTTCATTTTCCCTTTGAGGATCTCATCGCAAGCCTGGATAACTGGTTGGACAAGCTTGTCTTCCAGCAACCCCATTTTGCTGTTTACAATCGCTGCAGCCTTTTTTAACAATGCAAAAGCATGAATCACTTCGTCAGGCATTTTTTCCTTACCGATGCGAAAATTTTCAATTGACCTCTGGGTTTGGGCACCCCAGTATTTGTCAGCGGGAACCTGGACCGGTCCCAGACTGTCGTATTCCGTTCTATACATAACCTCTTTCTGATCTTTCATGATTTGCGTTATTGATGGCTTAATTTGTTTTCCGGATTAACAAAGCTTGCTAAAAACAAAAAAACCCCGGCAAGCTACCGGGGTAAACACTCATTGCGCTTGATATGTTCAGTAAAGGCTATTTCATGCTGTAGAAGTCATTGCCTTTGTCATCCACCAGGATGAAGGCCGGAAACTTTTCAACGTGGATTCTGTAAATGGCTTCCATCCCAAGTTCAGGATATTCCAGCAATTCAACGTTTTTGATATTCTCCTGGGCAAGGATGGCCGCCGGGCCTCCAATGCTTCCCAGGTAGAAACCTCCATGTTTATTGCAGGCATCGGTTACCGCCTGACTCCGGTTCCCTTTGGCAATCATCACCTTGCTTCCTCCGTTTTGTTGAAACAAATCCACATATGAGTCCATACGGCCAGCCGTAGTTGGCCCAAAGGAGCCTGATGGCAATCCTTCCGGTGTCTTGGCAGGACCAGCATAATAGATCGGATGGTTTTTGATGTAATCGGGTAAACCTTCACCCGAATCAAGCCTTTCTTTCAGCCTGGCATGCGCAATGTCGCGGCCAACGATGATTGTTCCGTTCAGAGACAGGCGTGTACCTACGGGATGCTTTGTAAGCTCAGCAAGTATCTCCTCCATCGGTTTGTCAAGGTCGATCTCAACAGCACCGGCGGCATCATCGGTGGCTCGTAATTCTTCGGGAATAAAACGCCCCGGGTTGTCTTCAAGTTTTTCGATCCAGATCCCCTCTTTGTTGATCTTTGCCTTGATGTTTCTGTCTGCCGCACAAGAAACACCCATTCCAACCGGACAGGATGCACCGTGTCGTGGCAAACGGATCACCCGTATATCCAATGCAAAATATTTACCACCAAACTGCGCACCAATGCCCAGCTTGTAAGCAGCCTCCAGCACCTTTTGTTCCATCTCCTTGTCACGGAATGCCTGTCCGTGTTCATTGCCTTTGTCAGGCAGGTTGTCAAGGTATTTGGCAGAAGCCAGCTTAACTGTTTTCAATGTAGCCTCGGCCGAAGTGCCCCCCACCACAAAAGCTACATGGTAAGGTGGACATGCGGCCGTGCCAAGCGATTTCAATTTGTCGACGAGAAAAGCCTCCAGCTTTCCAGGATTAAGTAAGGCCTTGGTTTGCTGATACAGCGCGGTCTTGTTTGCTGAACCACCCCCTTTGGCCAGAAACAGAAACTCATATTCCTCTCCATCAGTGGCATAAAGATCAATCTGTGCCGGCAGGTTTGTTCCTGAGTTTTTTTCCTTATACATGTCCAGCGGGATGGTTTGGGAATAACGGAGGTTTTCTTCGGTAAAAAGCTTGTAAACCCCTTTGGAAAGTGCTTCTGCATCACCACCACCGGTCCAGACCTGTTGTCCTTTCTTTCCCACAATTGTTGCAGTTCCGGTATCCTGACAAAAAGGCAAAACCCCTTTGGCAGATATTTCCGCATTGCGCAACATAGTTAGCGCAACATACTTGTCGTTTTCACTTGCGTCAGGATCGTGCAGAATGGCAGCAACCTGCTCAACATGTGCGGTGCGCAGCATAAAAGATGCGTCACGCAAGGCATTCTGGGCAAGTTTTTCAAGCCCCTCCCGGTCGACCTGTAACATCGTTTTGCCAAAGACTTGCTCCGTAGAAACATGATCTTTGGTCAGCAGGTAGTAATTGGTTTTGTCAGCACCCGTTGGAAAAGGATCCTGGTAAAAAAAAGCCGGTGTTTTCATAAATGAATGGTTTTGGTTGAAGGAAAATGGTTTTAATTCGCAAAAATGGTTTTCAGATGCCATAAATATAACATAATCCAATAATATTTCCAAATAATCCTTAAAACAACAGGACGTAATACCATTCGACATCCACATCAAAAATCGTATCTTTGCCCTTATGGAAACAAACAGACAATTACGCATCTCCCGGCTGATACAGAAAGACCTGGGGGAAATATTGCAGATAACCGGCAGAGACTGGTTTCCAGGAGCCATGGTAACCGTCACAAAAGTTTATGTAACTGCAGACCTGTCCATCGCCCGGACATACCTCAGCATTTTTGGAAAAGACGCATCTGAAGTAATTAAACTGATTGACATGAAGCGCAACGAAATCCGCCGCCAATTAGGAATACGGGTTAAAAACCAGCTGCGCCACGTACCAGAGCTTCGGTTTTTTATTGACGACAGCCTCGACTATATCGAAAACATAGAGAATTTACTTAAAAAGTAACCTCAGAGCATGCATTACGACCCCATAAAACAGTTTTTAAGCAAGCTGTTCAACCGCCATGCTTTTACCAGGAAATTGTTTTATTTTCTTTTGGATGTATTGCTTTTAAGAAGCTGGCATGTTAGAAAAGCTTTGAAAAAACACCGGTTATCAACAAAAGGGAATCAGGAGCTGCATGTACTTGATGCCGGAAGCGGACTGGGCCAGTATTCATGGCGGATGGCAAAAAAGTGTCCTTCGTGGCAAATAACCGCCGTTGATATTAAAGAGGATGAAGTAGCGTCATGTAGTGCTTTTTTCAAGCAGCAAAAGGTCAAAAATGTGCATTTCATGTCCGCTAACCTTGAGGATTACGTGCAACCCGACAGCTTTGACATAATCCTATCTGTTGATGTAATGGAACACATTGAAGAGGACAGGCAGGTTTTTAGGAACTTTTTCTCCTCAATGAAGGCAGGCGGCATGTTGCTGATCAGCACACCATCAGATCAGGGAGGAAGTGATGTGAAGGACGAGGGTGACCAGTCGTTTATTGGAGAACATGTGCGGGATGGTTATTCGGTGGAAGAGATCCGGGCCAAACTTTTTGATGCCGGATTCAATGAAGTGGTCACAAAGTATACATATGGCAAACCGGGAAGTATGGCGTGGCGAATTTCCATGAAATATCCTGTTTTAATGCTTGGAAAGTCGCGGGCTTTTTTATTTTTGTTGCCATTTTATTATGTGATTGTGATGCCTTTTGTGCTGCTACTCAACCTTTGGGACGTTAAAAAAGTACATGATAAAGGAACCGGTCTGTTGGTTCAGGCCTGGAAAAACCCTAAAGTTTAGCAAATTGCGATTCCCATTTTACATAGCGTGGCGGTATCTGCTCGCCAAAAAGACGCATAATGCCATTAACATCATCACCCTGGTTTCAATGATTGGCATTGGTGTAGGCGCCATGGCGCTTGTGGTGATCCTGTCGGTTACAAACGGACTTGAGAAACTGATCATTACACAATTCAATGCTTTTCATGCGGATATTGAGATCACCCCGGCAAAGGGAAAAACCTTTAAAATTTCGCATTTCCCTCTGAAAGAGGTAAATTCGGTTCAGGGCGTTCTCCGTTCAGGGGCTGTTCTTGAAGAATCAGGAATGGTCAGATATCGTGATCGACAACATCTGGTCAGGTTAAAGGGTGTTGACTCAATGTATCACAAAATTACAGGTATTGATACGCTGCTCGTAGAAGGGATATATGAGGTTGAACAGAACGACCGTAACATGTTAGTGCTAGGGAATGGTGTTGCCTCGATCCTGAACGCTAGCATTCACGATCTGCTCCACCCTATAGAGATATTTGTTCCGGCAAGGGGGCGAACAGCAGGATTGACTCCTGCCCAGGCATTTCGGACTTCATCAAATCATGCCAGTGGTATTTTTGCGGTTCATGCAGAAGTGGACGCGGAATATGTTTTACTTCCAATTCGATTGATGCGACGCCTTCTTGAGTACGATGACGAAGTGTCTTCAATAATGATTGATGTAGAAGAGGGGTTTCGGCTATCAACAGTAGAGCGCCGCATCTCAGAAATTGCCGGTCCCGGGTTTGTAATCAGAACCCGCATGCAACAGCAGGAGTTTCTCTACAAGGTGATGCGTTCAGAAAAATGGGCCATTTTCTTTATTCTGACATTTATTTTGATGATTGCGGCTTTCAACATTGTTGGCTCACTGACCATGCTGGTGCTTGAAAAGCGTAAAGACATATCTGTCCTGAGAAGTATGGGGGCGTCACGAAAGCTGATTGAACGGATATTTTTGCTTGAAGGTGTCTTGATCAGTATGGGTGGTGCCCTGGGAGGTATCCTCCTTGGCGGATTGATATCCTGGTTGCAGATGAGATACGGAATTATTGGCATCCAGGCAGAAGGATCCTTTATCATTGATGCCTATCCTGTGGTGGTTAAAACCTTTGACCTGGTACTTGTAGCCTTTACCGTATTCAGTATTGGACTGCTTGCGTCGTTGTTGCCCCTGACAAACATGTGGAAGTCAATGGACAAAGCACCGGGCTAAATTGGCTTACCTGAAATGCATTTCTTAAATAATTGTCAGCGAATGGCCGCAGACAGCTTCTGTTCAAAAGCTTTTGTCAGCTTGTTCATTACCTTATCAACCTCTTTGTCGGTCAAAGTTTTATCGGCTTGAAACAAAAAACTGACTGCATAAGACTTCTTGTTTTTCCCTAGTTTTTCATCCTGATACACATCAAAAAGATTGATCTCCTTTAACAGTTTTTGCTCAGTCTGACTGGCAATTGTTTCAATGTCAGAGAAAGAAATATCTGAATTCAGCAACAGGGCCAAATCCCTTCTTACGGCAGGAAACCTGGGAACTTCTTTGAAAACAAGAGTTTTTCCTGATCCAATTGTCAAGATGCCTTCCCAGTCAAGCTCGCCATAAAAAACATCCTGCTTCAAATCAAAATCCTTCAAAACCTTTGGATTAACCTTTCCTATCTTACCAATTTGACGATCATTAACAAAAAGGGCAGAATAAAAGGCAAAAGGAAATTCTGAAGCATCCTGCCGGATTGTTATCAGGTCAGAAGAAATGCCCATCTTATTCAAAACGGCAAATGCCGCATCTTTCAAGTCAAAAAAGGTATGAACTTTATCCTGAACATACCAGTTTTCCATGTGCGATCGACCTGTCATGAACATTGCAAGGCATGGCTGTTCGATATATGGCGGCAATGCAACACCAGGCTTTTCAGAGTCCCGAAAATAGGTGTTTCCAAACTCATAAAGCTTCATGTCGTGCACTTTCCGATTCAGATTGTAAACAAGGCTTTCCAGACCACCGAAAAGCAATGTTTGCCGCATTACGTTCAGGTCCTGGCTGAGAGGGTTCACAATATGCACAAGTCGCTCCGGACGAAAGTTATGTTTTGTGTAATATGCTTCTTTTGTCAGGGAATTATTCATGATTTCGTTAAACCCCCTTGCCGACAAAAGGTCTGCTACCATGTTCTGCAACAATTCCTTGTCAGGTTTTGGTGATATAACGATGGATGCATTCATCTTCCCCGGTATTTCCACATTGTTGTACCCGTAAATGCGCAAAACCTCCTCTACCACATCGGCAGTTCTTGTAACATCCACCCTGTAGGACGGAACGGAAACATGCAGCAAACGCCCATTGTCCGAAAGTATTTCAAAATCCAGATCTTCCAGGATGAATCGAATCTCTTCTATGGGTATCTGACTGCCAATGAGACGGTTTACATCTTCAACATGCAGGTCAAGTTCAACGGGGTTTCGCTTTCCCGGATAAATGTCACTGATCCTTGAAGAGATTTCACCCCCGGCAACCTCCTTAATTAACAGTGCCGCTCTTTTCAGTGCATAAAGGGTAATTTCAGGATCACTGCCACGCTCAAAACGAAATGATGCTTCGGTTTTTATGCCATGGTGCTTTGCAGATTTTCTTATCGTTACCGGGTCAAAACAAGCACTTTCAAGAAATATATCGGTTGTTTTCTCTGTTACGCCTGATTTGATTCCACCCAGGATACCACCCATACACATTGAATCTTTTGCATTACAGATCATCAGATCATGGCCGGTGAGTTTCAGCTCCTCCTCATCCAGGGTTTCAAAAACAGTGTTCTTTACGGGCTTCCTGACAACAACTTTATTTCCTTCAATGGCAGCCACATCAAAAGCGTGTAATGGTTGGCCGACCTCCTGTAAAACATAATTGGTAACATCCACCACATTATTAATGGGTTTCTGACCAATGGCTTTCAATTTCTGTTTGAGCCACTCAGGGGACTCCTTAACGGTAACACCACTAATTGTCAGGCTTGAATACCTGGGACACGCCTCAGTATCCTCTATGGTAACGGGAATTGTCAGTTTTTCATTATCGGATTTGAAATGGCTTGTATCGGGCCATTTTATTGAAAGTTCTCTCTTTTTTTTCTGATGATTGATCACTGACACGATATCACGGGCGGCGCCGATGTGCGATGCGGCATCGATCCGGTTGGGTGTAAGGCCGATCTCATAGATCCAGTCTTCATAGACATCAAAGAGTTCAGCCGCAGGGATTCCCACCGGGGTGTCTTCTGCAAGTACCATAATGCCGTCGTGAGAATCGCCAAGCCCCAGCTCATCTTCGGCACAGATCATTCCGCGCGATTCTGCGCCACGGATCTTTACCGCTTTGATGGTAAGCTCCTCTTTGTTAAAATATAATGTGGTACCTTCCAGTGCAACAAGCACTTTTTGCCCGGGTTTCACATTGGGTGCACCACAAACAATGGGCAGGGGTTCTCCGTCTCCTGTGTCAACGCGGGTAAGTGTCAATCTGTCCGCCTTTGGGTGTGCCTCACAGTTTAAAACATGACCTGTAACAACTCCCCTGAGACCTCCCCTGATGGATTCATACTTTTCGAGGCTTTCCACCTCCAAACCACTATCTGTAAGCAATACAGCCAGTGCTTCCGGGCTAAGGTCAAAATCCACATAGCTCTTCAGCCAGTTATATGAAATAAGCATTTATATTCAATTTTTTGTTAAAGGTTAGCGCAGTTCAAATGCCGAATCCCCCAAGCGGTATTCGTCAGTATACAGTGAGATGTCATAAATACCTGGCTCAAACTCTGCTATACGTTGCCATGTAAGACATTTTTGCATTTGTCTGTTTTGATAGTCGATGGTGCCTTTTACCGAATATTGCAAAGTGTCTCCGTGATGGATAAAAGAAAATGCTAAGTCATCACTAACCCTGAGGATCTCACCGTATGGGTCAGCAATTCGCATATAAACATTATGCTCTCCTGAAGGGGTAATTGGGTTTTCTCCAATCAGGAAACAAACACGAACCTGTTCCACCCTTCCTGCCCTGTCGGTTTCAGCTTCTCGTCCGCGGCCACGCAAACGAAAGGGGAAAGCATCAATCTGATAAGCACGCAATTCGGAAGCCACCTCTACTTTTGTTTCCAGCTCTGCCTTATTTTGTGTCAACTCTGTGGTTCGTCGCTGTACCTGAAGAATCTCTTCACGCATCTGTATGTTTTCAGCTCTTAACACCTTATTTTCAGTATAAAGACTGTCAATTTCCTTTACATAGTTTTGGGTTACCTCCCTTAGCAAGTTCAGTTGTCGACGAATCCTGTTATAATCAGCCTGACGGGCGATAAGACTCTGAATCTCCCTGGCATTGGCCTGGATGATGCTGTCTTTGTCAGCAAGTATGCTGTCGTATTCCAACTTCACCATGTAATACTCGTCCAAAACCGAATCAAGTTCAAGTTGCAGCTCTTCTGTAAGGATCATAGCAACTTCACGTTCATGAGTCACCTCTTTTAACGTTTGACGACCCGTATACCACAATATCGCCAACAACAAGACCAATACACCCAAGACCGCAATGGTTATGCGGTAGATGTTCTCATTTTTACCGGATTTTTCAGGCATCCGGGTTTCTTGATTTGATTGCGTTTCCATTTTTGACAAATTCTGTTATCGTGTTTCTGTTTTTTTTTCGGAGCGCACAAAAGAAAAAAACAACCAATGGCCAATAATTTTTATGTTCTGTGTTTATTTCTTGCGCCTTTATTGTTATTTTTAATCAACTTAACCAGATGCTTCTTGATCATCAGGAATAAAATATCGACATTTTTCCTGATCGAATGATTGTGCGCTAATAAAGTGCGACAAATTTACACAATTTATATCATTTATGAACCTCTCAATTGTCATCAGGGTTTATGTAAAAAACTTCATTTCCCTGGTTTATCCCGAAACATGCTGTGCATGCAGCAGATGCCTGATGACCCGCGAAAAACACTTATGCACAATATGTCGCACATTGTTGCCACAAACCCGGTTTCATAAGCACAAAGACAACCAGCTCTCCCGAATCTTCTGGGGCCGGCAGAACATAGAAACCGGGACGGCATTATATTTCTTTCAAAAAAAAGGGAAGGTACAACGTGTTATCCATCAGTTTAAATACAAAGGCAACATTGAGCTGGGTTATTTCCTGGGAACAATTCTTGGACACAACATGGCCCATTCCAATCTTTATCATTCTGTTAACTGTGTGATTCCCGTGCCATTGCATATGGACAAAGAGCGGAAGCGCGGATTTAATCAAAGCGCGGTTATTGCACAAGGGATCGCGAAAAGCATGAAGATTGAATTCCGTAAAGATTTGCTGATTCGAAGCACGCACACCGAAACGCAAACCAGGAAAGACAGATTGCAGCGCTGGCAAAATGTGTGTAATGTGTTTGATACACCAAACCCCGAATTATTGGAGCACAAATCAATTCTTCTTGTTGACGATGTGATCACAACCGGGGCAACAATGGAAGCCTGCATTGAAAAGCTGCTTCAAATAAATGGGGTACGTGTATGGGTTGCCACCCTAGCCATCACCGACTAGCCTCAAAAAGAACCCGCAAGAACTGCAGTTCCTTTAAAGTTTCTCACCGAGCCCTGTTTGTTAAACAGCTCAAGGTGTATAACATAAACACCAATAGCCGCTTTCAGGCCTTCATCGGTGGTGCCGTCCCAGGTAAACACGCCGGATATCGCAATTAACTCCGCTGTTGCAATTTGACGAACCATCCGGCCCCTGCTGTCATATACACGTACGTTGGCAACATATCCCGGTTGCTCCAGTGCATAATGAATGTGCAATAGGTCATTGCTGCCACTTCCGTCGGGCGCAAACACTTTGGGCATAATCTCAAACTCAAACCCGTCAGCCTTATGATAATTCGCGTACTGAGAGTTTCGATAAGCGGGCGTTCCAAATCCTGAAGAGGTTGAAGCTGAGTGCCAGTTAAACCTGTCTGCGGTTGGCCTGTCAGGATGAATACGTTCCAGGGCAACTCCTTTTACATTCGTTAGCATTGGCAAGTGCATGGATTCATTGTAATGCATCTTGTCAATAATTTGGTGGCTATTGTTTGCCAGTACAATGATCCCTTCAGCGTTGGTCATTCTTGGCATGCCCTCCAGTTCAAGAAAAGCATCCGTATCGGGGGTTAAAAAAGTACGCTTTACCGCTTCTGTATCGGCTGAAAGGACCAGGTAGTCACCGGGGAAAAGCAAATAAGAACCATTGCTTATGGTCTGAAGCGTAATCAGATGGTTTTCAACAGTATCCTTGGATGCCAATAAATAATCGGACATATCAAAAACCTGGCCCGACCGATTATAAAGTTCCACATAACGGGATCCAAAATAGGGGGGATTAAAAAGCACTTCATTGATGATGATGTCACCTTTCGGGGCTTTTTTCGGAAC
>SLNX01000177.1 GCA_007132825.1 Bacteroidales bacterium
ACAGATGAAGCTGAACTGGTTACACATAACGGAGCATATGTAGGTGGAAATGTGCATTCTACCGGTAACACGGAAGTGACACAAAGAGGTGTGGTATGGAGCAGCCAAACCGATACTCCTACCCTCGATAATAACGAAGGCTATACAAATGAAGGAACGGGTGGTGGATCATTCCGCAGCCTAATGACAGGCTTGAGATCGGAAACGAAATATTATTACAGGGCATATGCTACAAACCTTGCTGGCACCGTTTATGGACGCCAGCAGGAAATACTAACCTTGCATGCACGAATTTTCCCAAACCCATTTTCTGAATGGTTGCAAGTTGAGTTTGTCAATGAAAGTAGCGACCCGGTCTATATCGTATTAACCAACTCACAGGGCAGTGTTGTAAAACGTAGGAAAGTCGAAAGTGAGGGGGATATTTCCAAGCGTCTTAACATGGCCCATCTTGCGGGAGGGATCTATACCCTGAGTATTCAAAGCAAATACGAATTCCCGACCTGGCAGTTATTGAAACTCCATGACTGACAAATATCATGTTTTTTTATAAACTTCTGGACCTGTTTTTTCTGATTTTTCACCTTTTTTTGGTGATGTTTGTTCTTACAGGATGGATATGGAGGAGAACAAGGCCCTGGCACTTTGCAGTTGTTTTACTCACACTTGGATCATGGTTTCTACTGGGATTAAGATATGGAATTGGATATTGCCCGCTTACAGACTGGCACTTCCAGGTATTGAGAAACCTCGGAGAAACCAACCTGCCGAACTCTTACATAAGCTATATCATAACCAGATTCACGGGTACAACCGTGCCCCAGGATTTGGTTGACATTGTAACAGCCGGTGCTGCTTTCGGCGCTTTGGGTGCTTCTGTTAAAATGATGTTTTTTTCAAAGAAGAAAAAGGGAATACCCGGCTAACAAGCATTAGTTCAGTGGATTTGCAACCATTGTTGCAGTAAATTCAAATTCAACTGTAAACATAATGGGTACATCTTCTTCATTGAGCTCAACATCATACTCAAGCATAAATGAGTGTGGCGGGGTTTTTGCCAACTCGCCAAGAAATTCTACTCCTGCTGCATTCAGTTCGAGTTCTGTTGGATTGTTAACCAGGTCCTGCAGATTTAAACCGCCCAGGTTGGTAATCAACTGTGGGCTTGAGCCATCTACATTCATGACAGATAAAGATCCTGTTATCAGGGTGACATCAATATCCCCATCGTAATCAGTAATCTCAACAAAAATATGATCCAAACTTACCTCTTTGATAAGGTTCCCATATCTGTCGATCAGACTCACGTCATCAGAAAGGTTAATGACCTCGGTAGCACTGAACTGAGACTCATCAGTGATTACATCAACTTCAACGGTAAAAGAAAAAGATTCCTCCACATCAAGTAAATCTTCATCGCAAGCAGCAAAGAAAAACAATGCAAAAACGGTAAAAAGGGCAATACGGTACTTTTTCATGATTCTATGAATTAGTTTGTTTATACATTGTAAAGGTAGTAATTTAACTTGGAATGATCTGTTATATAAGTAAATGTTTTTTGACGACAGCGTTCGATTTGTTTTGTTTGAACAAAGGCGTAATATCAGCATTATTGTATTTTTGTATGATGATTTTGATCGATTAGGATTTTTATCGAAGCTCGAATAACCTTCTTTATAATTTTTTTTAAAATGAAAACTAAAGTCAGTTTGTTAATTATCAGCATATTGCTAGCGTTTCAACAGTCATGTGTTCACAGGCAAGACGCTGAAGCTCAAGAGGTGGTATCAGTAAGTATCATTCCACTGGAGTATTTTGTGGACCGGCTAACCGACAAGGCACTTGATGTGAATGTGATGATTCCGCCAGGGGCAAGTCATGCAACCTACTCTCCAACAACAGCCCAATTTCGCAAGCTTTCAGAGTCAGGGATCTATTTTCGGATAGAACACCTGGGTTATGAACGAGCATGGGCAAACAGATTGTCTGAAATGAATCCGAAAATGAGGGTTGTTAATCTTATGGAGGGTCTTGAGATTATTCGTGGAGAGGAAATTGACCACGGAGATCATGTGCATGAAGGGGGTATTGACCCCCACATATGGATGTCACCGAAAGTGATGCTGCAGGTTTTACCAAGGTTGAAAGTGGCGATCATTGAGGTCTATCCACATCTGGCTGAATTGGTTGCGCTAAATTATTCTGAACTGGTTGAAGAGGTAACCTTGCTTGACCAGGAAATAGAGGAGGTGGTCAACGCACTGTTGAAAAAACGTTTTATGATCTTTCATCCTGCACTCACCTATCTTGCAAGGGACTATGGTCTGGAGCAAATTGCCGTTGAACGTGGAGGAAAGGAACCATCTCCAGCCATGCTAAGCAACATTATCCGTGAAGCACGGAAACACGATATTCCTGTAATATTTATCCAAAGGGAGTTTGATGTACGCTCCGCTGAGCTAATAAGTCAGGAAACTGGTGCCGAGATCATTCAGATCAATCCTTTAGCTTATGATTGGGAAAAAAACATTCGTGAACTGATGGACATATTTAAAACCCAACTGCTTTGAGCAAGCCGATAGTCATATTAGAGAACATTTATACAGGCTATGGTACAAAGCCCGTGTTGGAAAAAGTGAATCTGCGGATCGAAGCGAATGACTTCATTGGTGTTCTGGGCCCTAATGGTGGTGGAAAAACCACCTTAATGAAGTTAATCCTGGGACTATTGAACCCCTATTCAGGGAAGGTTTCGTTCCCTTCCGGCAGACCACCAACCGGATACTTGCCACAGGTTTCGCAAATAGACAAGTCTTTCCCCATTACCGTGAAGGAGCTGGTAAGCTCCGGTATCAAAGACAAAAACCCTTGGTTTCCGCACCTTGGCACATCACAACGAAAGCGTTTGCAGCATATTCTTGATGAAGCAGGACTTACAAAACTGGCATCCCGTCCGATTGGAGAGCTCAGCGGTGGTCAGCTGCAAAAGGCGCTGCTGTCAAGGGCATTGATCAACAAGCCTCGACTGTTGATTTTGGATGAACCCAATACGCATGTTGACAAGCAATTTGAGAGCGACTTGTACAAGTGGCTGAAGGAATTGAACAAAGAGATGGCCATACTACTGGTTTCGCACGACATTGGCACTATCACGCCAATTGTTAAAACCATAGCTTGTGTGAATGGCACCCTTCACTACCATCCTTCCAATCAGCTTTCGGAAGAGGTACTGAGGGTTTACAATTGTCCTGTAGATGTGATCGCCCACGGCCCGATACCTCACCGTGTTCTGAAGTCGCACGAACATGACAACCAATAACCCAATCATCACCAAAATACGAAGAAAACAATGAGTGATTATCTCTCCATTTTTGAATATCAGTTTTTTCGCAACGCTGTATTGGCGGCGATCCTGATTAGTGTTTTTGCAGCAATGGTGGGTACATACATTGTCTCGAGAAAGATTGTTTTCATTGGTGGTGGGATTACGCATGCTTCATTCGGAGGGATTGGTATCGCCTATTATTTTGGTGCAAATCCATTTGCGGGAGCGGCCATTTTTGCCATACTGACTGCCCTTGGTATTGAATGGATTGCGCAAAAAGGCAAAGTCAGAGAGGATAGCGCAATTGCCATTCTTTGGTCACTGGGGATGGCCATGGGTATCATATTTGTTTTCATGACCCCGGGTTATACACCAAACCTCATGAGCTTCCTTTTTGGCAGCATTTTATCTGTGAGTACTACAGACCTCTATGTTCTGGCAGGATTTGGACTACTTGTTGGCATAATCTATGCCATTTTTTTCAGACCCATTCTTTATACTGCCTTTGACCCGGAGTTTGCACAGGTTATGGGTGTTAGGGTGGCCATTTTCAGATATATGATGTCTGTTTTGATGGCGATGGCCATTGTGATCAGCATCAGGTCTATTGGGATCATTTTGGTATTGAGTATTTTTACAATACCCCAGATCACGGCGATGCTATTTACACGCAACTTTGCGCGCATCATTCCGTTAGCCGCACTATGGGGCATTACCGGGTCGGTTACTGGACTGATTCTGTCGTACTTACTGGACATCCCTTCGGGTGCAAGTATTATCTTTTTTCTAACCATCCAATTCCTGATCCTCAAGCTGTTTTTCGTGATTAAGCAGAAAATTGCCACCAGGTCAGCTAAAGTGTGAAGCCACATTAAACAAAGTTGCTTAAATTTTCATTTAATTTATGTAATTAAATCAAACAACCAATACCTTAAATCCATGAAAAAGCTGATTTTGTATTTTGGAATTGTGTTAACCATATTACCGGCAATTGTTTTCGGACAGCGTCCAACCAGTGTCCCATACGATACCGAACCTGTGGGGTTTTTTGAATCACCCGCCAATATTATCATCTACATCGTTCTTCCCCTGTTGATCGTTTTTATCTATTTTCTCTGGAGAAGAAAGATCAAAAAAGAGGAAGAAGACGAGAATTTGTAGGTTGCTAACGCTTAATCAACCGTTCAACAGCAATCCTGTTTCCCTGGATCACTCTTACAATATACATGCCTGGATTCTTGTCAGCAAGATCCAATCTGTAAACGTGTTGAGCCGCCATCACTTCACTGAA